>NZ_JAUBRP010000039.1:0-15226 GCF_036701935.1 Microcoleus sp. M2_D5
GGCGTCCCGCCCGTCCTTAAAAGACGGGCGGGACGCCCATCCCACAATCTTGTGGAAGTTATTTAATTCTCATTCCTAAACGATCGCATACAGCATATTCTGTGGTTCATGAAGTACACTATAGAGCTATATTGTGTGGTGTTAATCTGTAGGGTGCGGATCTGGGAGATTTTGGATAAAAGTTGCAGATTGTTTATGGCGACGCACCAACAGCGGGCTAGAAGATTGTGTGTACTACATATACATGGAATATGCTGTAACTGCTGACGCAGTAGCCAGCATTGAGAAAATCACCTGTTTCCATTCCGACTAAATAGCCTTGTTTCGCCGTTGGGATTGCTGCCCTCAGTGCTTCTTGACGATGCTGAATAAAACAGCCAAACCAAAGTAAAGTGATACATTTAAATTCTAGCCAATTCAACTGATTGAGCAAGCTGAGTGCTACTCGCCCAAAGCGATAACCTTGTTCTACTTCTGAGAAAAAACCTGCCAGCACAATCATCACCAGGGCATAGCTGTTGCGGTAGGATTCCAGACTGCAAGGTTCAAGGACTCCAGGCAGACGTAGATTTTTGGCGATGGTATACTGGTTGCGGAATTGCAGCAGTTCGCTGAAACTGGGATAGTCTCGATTTAATAGTTTAATGACAGCGGGAAGCCGATCGATTTCTCGAATAGCTCGATAAACCAGGGTTTTAGAACCACTGTACAGTTGCTCGATCAGACGGTATCCGGCAATTGGACTGATTAAATCTATACCTGAATTCATTTTGGCTCTCGTCATCTCAAATATTGACTGCTAAAAATTAAGGTGCGCCTCTATGTGTAAGGGTTAAAGGGGCGATCGCATAATTAACTTCATCCGTTTGTAGGCAATAAAATTGTAAACTCCGTCCCTTCTCCCAATACAGAATTTACCTCGATTGTACCGCCGTGTTTCTCAACTACAATTTGCCGTGCGATCGCCAATCCTAACCCCGTGCCTTTACCCACACCTTTAGTTGTAAATAAGTGGTCAAAAATATGACATTTTATCTCATCTGCTATGCCTGTTCCGTTGTCATAAATGCGAATACTCACCCACTTAGAAGACTGTCTTTCTGTCCGAATCGTGATGCAATGGGCTGGGGTTTTAATCCGATCTAAACTCGGTTCCCGATTTGATTCTTCCAGTGCATCAATGGCATTTGCCAAGATATTCATAAACACCTGATTGAGTTGTCCGGGGAAGCAATCGACAGAGGGCAAGTTCCCGTACTCTTTCACAACTTCAATCGCTGGACGCTGTTCGTTCGCTTTCAATCTGTGTTTGAGAATCAAAATCGTACTGTTAATTCCGTCATGAATATTGAAAGAAACCTTGTAATCTTTGTCTGTTCGGGAGAAGGTACGAAGACTGGTGCTGATACCTTGAATGCGATCGCACCCGACTTGCATAGAATGCAACATTTTTGGTAAATCTTCTAAAAGATATTCGATATCGAGCTCTTCAGCTTTTTCTTCAATCTCCTCACCGGGACTCGGAAATTTTTCTTGATATAGTTGCAAGTATTCTGTAATATCTTTGACGGCGGCGATCGCTTCATGAATATTGCCAGAAATAAATCCCACGGGATTATTAATTTCATGGGCAACCCCGGCCACTAAATTGCCCAAAGCCGACATTTTTTCGCTCTGCACTAATTGCAGTTGTGATTGTTCAACCTGGTGGGCGTAGTCTTGCGCTTGCTGATACAATCGTGCATTTTCTAGGGAAATGGCAGCCTGAGTGCAGAGGAAGTTGAGGATGAGGAGACGATCGCGAGTAAACACTCCCTTCGTCGAGCTATGTTCGAGATAAAGTATCGCAACTAAGTTCCCGCGATCGAGAATCGGAGTACATAGCATACTCTCAGGTTGCTCCTGGAACGTATAATCATTCATTAAACCCGGAATATCGGTCTTGCCACCTTCAATAAGCACAGTTTCCAGGGTGTGTTTGACATAATAAACCAGTTTAAGCGGAATCACCGCCGAGCCATCTATAGGTTGAGTTTGCAGTAAGGTTGTGGGTAACTCATTATCTGAATTGATCTGAGTTATAGCCCGGATTTGCCATTCATCCTGATGGGGGAGTAGCAAAGCACAAGTTTCTGCCCCAGAAGTTTTCAAAATAATTTGGTTGAGGGTGTCGAGTAATTCATCAAGCTGAATTTTACTGGATAAAGCTTGAGCAGCTTGCACAATAGAAGCGAAATCAAGGGCATCGGAAATACTCGTGCTGCTCGTGCTGGAAGTGTGTAAAGACTTGCTAATCGTTGCTAGCGTCTCTAGGGGATTAAAGCGAAGTGTGGGCTGATTCAGGATAGGCTGAAGTAATTGGGGATAGCGTTGTTCTAGGTCTTCAACTTTGGCTTTAGCTCCCCAACGGGCATAACAGTAATATGCCTCCTGCATATAGCTTGCAGCAACTTTTTCTTTGCCCCAGTCAAGGTAGAATTTGGCAGCTAATTCGTTGGCTAACGCTTCTTCTTGGAGATATTTGTTTTCTTTTGCTCCTGCAATAGCAAGGTCATAACAGTCAATTGCTTCAGCTTTATTGCCGAAAACGCGATGTTTTTCTCCGTCAATCAGATCGAGCTTATGTTGGTAATTTGCAGGCGCATAATGTGCCCATTTACGTATTTTCTCTACGTTAGCTCTAATTTTTTCAATAAGGCTGTTGCTTTCAGATTCCGATGCCCCTCCTAATACGGCTAGTTGAGTAAGGGAATCGTAAAAATAAAATACTCCCACTACAAAATTAGCTGTAACCCCTCTTAAATATACTTCTGCTGTTGCCGCATTCTCAACTGCTTCAAAAAACTGCTCAAACAAGTAGCAAAGAATTAGTTTATTAAAGTAAACGTAGAAAATAGCAGTTGCATCATTGGCTTGCTGGTGTAGTGGCAGCATGGTTTGCTCGTCATAGACATTCCCAATTAATCTGGATGGCTGTTCGGCCCACTCGCTCAAATTTAAGATAGCTTGATGTAGAATCTGATTAAAATTCAAGGCATTTTTCTGCTTAATCTGAGCTAATGCTGCGTTGTAGCTGGTAATTTCCCGTTCCAGCACTGACAATTCATTGCCACCCAAGTAGGCATGGTAAGCATAAATGTAGGTAGACAGTGCGGCAAATTCTAAATCTCCTGTTTCCAGCCCAATTTCATAAGCTGATTGCAATGGTTCTAAGGTTTTTTGCACGGGTTCTTGCCAATGCCGGACATTCGCATTTGCTACAAAAATAGTTCTGGCTTTAATATCTTTAGCGTTAAGCCGATCGAGCAAGCTTAAAGCCAGTTGACCGAATTGATAGCCTGTCTCAATGTCTCCCACAACGCCACAAAGAATTAGACCAAAGTAGCCGTAACTCGGAGCTGAGACTGCGGTATTGCCATATTGAATTGATAAGTTTACCTGTTGTGACACGACTAACGGCAGCAACAACGGTGCAGCTTGGTAGGCACAAGGAGCCAAACTGCTAAGAATCTGCATGGTTGCCTGTTTGAATGGATCGGTCATTTCTGGCAATGCAATCAAGTCGATGGGAGACCTACCAGCCAAAGCAGACAGGGTTGCTTCTAATTTGATTTGGACATCAGATAGTTGCGGATCTTCAGGAAACTCTAACCCCAACAATTGCAAAACTTGCAGCCCGGTTTGTATGGCTTCTAGCAGCCGATTATGAGCTAGACAAGCCTGCATTTTGATATTGTAGATTTCGATCGTTTCTAATAGGGTTGAAGATTGCTGTAAAACTACTTCAATCCACCGATCCATCAGTGCAAAATTACTGCTAAGATAGGCTGCTTCTACTGCTTCTTCATATATCGCCAGGGTTAGATTGTACTGACTGTTCCAGCTATCAGTTGCCAACAGTTTAATACCTGTCTTTAGATAGTTCAATGCAGCTACATGGGCAGTAGAGGCTTTCGCTTTCTGTCCTGCCAGTAGATTCAATTGGGCGAGTTCATATCGCTCAGATTGCTGATTGATTAACCCGACACCCATATTCAGTTGATTTACAATTTCAAATATCTGGTTGTTCCTTTCTTCCGTCGAATATTTTTTCAACAAAAGTTGTCCGATCTTGAGATGGGTTGCTTCTTTGCGTTCCGTAGGAATTAGAGAATAAGCAGCTTGCTGGACGCGATCGTGCAAGAAGCGATAAGCAACCGTTTGAGAAATCGCTTCAGAAATAGTCTGTTCTATTCCTACATAAAACTTATAAACTTCACTTTGGGGCAAAACCAAACCTTCTTGTAAAGCTTTCCACAATGCGGTTGCGCTTTCCGTCTCTGAACTCTCTGACACAATTGCCAATGTTGCTAAGTCAAACTGGTTGCCAATGCAAGCGGCTAATTTTAAAACGGACTGGGTTTCTCTGGGCAATCTCTGCAACTGCTGCGCCATAAATTCCACTACATTATCGGTCAGTGCTGCCTCTCTAATTTTACTGATATCGCACTGCCAATGTCCCGATTCGATATCAAAAGTAATCAATTCATCCTGATGCAATGCTTTGAGAAACTGCGTTGCAAAAAATGGGTTTCCTTTAGTTTTTTGATAGACAAGTTCTGTCAGCGGTTGTGCCAAATTAAAAGAACAAACTAGCGTATCCGCTACCAATTGATTCAAACTAATTTGGTTGAGCGGTGCTAATGTAATGGTGTTGACTGTTGTTCCTGCTTTACTAACTTCATCTAATGTCAACATCAGGGTATGGGTTGATGATACTTCATTATCCCGATAGGCTCCCAGCAGCAACAAATAACCCAATTGCGACTCATTGACGAGCAATTGGATTAACTTCAGCGATGCCGAATCCGCCCATTGTAAGTCATCCAAAAACATCACCAATGGATGCTCTTTTGTGGTGAAGACAGCAATAAATTTCTGGAAGAGCAAATTAAATAGATTTTGAGCAGCAATCCCCGATAATTCAGGGCTTAGGGGTTGTGTTCCAATAATCCGTTCTAGTTCGGGAATGACTTCAATAATGACTTGTCCGTTGTCACCAAGAGCTTGGAGAATTTTAGTTTTCCATTCTTTGAGTTTGGCATCACTTTCACTCAGCAATTGTGCCATAAAATCGCGGAATGCCTGGACGAATGCCGAGAAGGGAATGTTGCGGCTAAACTGATCGAATTTGCCTTTGATGAAATAGCCGCGCTGCCGGACAATCGGTTTATGTACCTCGTTGACGACAGCCGTTTTACCAATCCCGGAGAACCCCGCGACCATCATCAATTCTGAGGTGCCATTTGCCACGCTATCGAAGGCATTCAACAGGGTTTGTACTTCTGTTTCTCGTCCGTACAGTTTGTCAGAAATCAGGAAGCGATCGCATATATCCCGCATTCCTAACTCAAATGTTTCAATTTTTCCAGTTGATTGGCACTGCTGCAAACACCTTTCTAAGTCGTGTTTCAATCCCTTGGCACTTTGATAGCGTTTTTCGGCATTTTTTGCCATCAGCTTCATCACAATATCCGACACTACCTGCGGGATTTCTTGGCTGTTGATTGCAGGAGGTTGTTTGGCAATATGGCAGTGAACCAACTCCATAGGGTCGTCACATTCAAACGGCAGTTTTCCTGTCAGCAGTTCGTACAAGGTAACTCCCAGAGAATAAAAGTCGGTGCGGTAGTCGATGCCTCGGTTCATGCGCCCGGTTTGTTCGGGAGAAATATAGGCGAGGGTTCCTTCTAAAACGTTGGGATTTTGAATTTCTTGAGTTTCTCTCGACAGTAGGGAGGCGATGCTAAAGTCAATCAGTTTGACTTGTTTAGTTTCGGGATGTATGAGGATGTTAGCTGGCTTAATGTCTTTGTGGATGACTCGGTTTCGGTATAGTCCGTCAAGGATGTCAGTTATTTGAATGGCAATTTCCAATACTTCTGCTAGAGTCAGCTTGCGTTCTTGGGCGTAATCTCGCAGAGAAATACCGCCAAAATCCTCCATTACTAGGGCATAGCTGTGGCGATAGGATTCCAAATTGTAGGGTTCAACGACTCCGGGCAGACGTAGGTTTTTGGCTATGGTGTACTGGTTTCGGAATTGCAGCAGTTCGCTGAAGCTGGGATAGTCTCGATTTAATAGTTTAATCACAACCGGAAGCCGATCTGTTTCTCGGATGGCTCGATAAACTAGGTTCCTCGAACCGCAGTATAATTGCTCACCCAGATGATATCCCGAAATTCGGTTCGTTAAATCCACTACTGCATTCATCTGGATTACTCCATCTCAGACATTGACTCTTGCCACTAAGTATACACTTTTATTCGTCAAGTATGACGAAAATAGAACTGCGTGCGAAATCCCCAGCAGACCAACTCTACCGCTTTTATTTTTTTCTATTTTGAGGAGAAAGATGGCGATCTATCAAGATATTCTTATCCTTTCATCGGCAATAAAATTGTAAACTCCGTTCCTTCTCCCAATACAGAATTTACCTCGATTGTACCGCCGTGTTTTTCAACTACAATCTGCCGTGCGATCGCCAATCCCAACCCCGTCCCTTTCCCTACTTCCTTGGTAGTAAATAACTCATCAAAAATCTTCACTCGCACTGCCTCAGTCATGCCAACACCGTTATCTTTAATCCGAATAATCGCTTGTTTTATGTCCGCATATAATTCGGTTTTAATCGTAATTTGATTGGCGATATTTTGATAACTCATTCCTTGATTTGATTCATCCAAAGCATCGATCGCATTTGCCAACAGATTCATAAACACCTGATTCAACTGTCCGGGGTAGCACTCCAATTGAGGTAAATCGCCATAGTCCTTGATGACGGCAATTTCAGGGCGAGATTCGTTAGCCTTGAGGCGGTGTTTGAGAATCATCAAGGTACTATCAATACCATCGTGGATATTGTAAGCTACGGGATAATCTGTATCGGCGCGGGAGAAGGTTCGCAAGCTGGTACTGATGCCTTTAATGCGATCGCACCCCAGTTTCATCGAGTCAATCATTTTAGGCAAATCTTCGATGATATAGTCTAGATCGATATCTTCGGCATGATCGGCAATGTCTGTTTCCGGGGCGCGAGATCGATATAGATTCAGATGCTCCACTAAGTCTTGCACCGTTTGCTGGGTTTCATGCAGATTGCCAGAAATGAAGCCAACGGGATTATTGATTTCGTGAGCAACCCCAGCCACTAAGTTACCCAATGCCGACATCTTTTCACTTTGAATCATTTGCAATTGGGTTTCCTGCAAGTTTTGCAAGGCTTGTGACAATTCCTGAGATTTTTGGGTGATGGCGACTTCGGCACGTTTGCGATCGCTAATATCCATCAAAATGCCATCCCAAACGATCGTACCGTCGGCTTGTTTAATCGGGCGAGAATCTCCCTGCACCCATTTGAGTATTCCAGAGGCCGTAAAGAACCGTCCTTGAAAATGCCACGGTGTTAAGGTTTGGGCAGAAATTGCGACAGACTCTTGAAAGCGTTCCATATCATCGGCATGAATTCTTGAGATCAAGACTTGGGCATCGTTCACAATCTCTGCCGGTGAGAGTTCATAGAGTTCGTAACAAACAGGATTGATGTAGGTAAATGATGGTTTTCCGCTCGGTGAAAGTTGAAATTGATAAATAGCACCCGGAACATTTTCTGCTAGCCGTTGAAACCGCGCTTCACTGGCTTGCACATTGGTATAGAGGCGAGCATTTTCTAAGGAAATTGCAGCTTGGGCGCACAGGAACTCGATCACCGAGATGCGCTCGCTCGTAAATACCCCGCAAGTCATTTGATTTTTCAGGTAAAGAATTCCCGCTAAATGCCCTCGATCGAGAATAGGCAAACACAGAATACTCTTGGGCTGGCGTTGGATTAGATAGTCGTCAATTACGGGTAAATCCGTTTGCAAATTGTCGATCGCAACCGCCGAGCGCGTCCGTTTGACATACTGAATCAGTTTGAGCGGAACGTCGGGACGATCGTCTAAGGGCTCTGAGCAGAGTTCTGTGGCTTCGGGAGTTGAAATAGCTCTCACCAGCCAAGTTCCATCCTGGGGCAGGACTAACACGCACCTATTGGCTCCTGAATTTTGCAGAACGATTTGGACCAGTTGCTTGACCAGTTCATCAAGTTGGATCTCACTGGAAAGGGCTTGGGCGGCTTTGAGCACAGATGCAAAATCCAGCGCATCAGAAATACTGGAGCCTGTACTCGATACTTGGGTGGATGAGTGAGTAAGAGTGGTCAGGGTTTCTAGGACATTAAAACTGGATTTGGCTTGCTGCAAGATCGGCCCTAGCAGTTGAGGATAGCGGGTCTGTAGATCGTCAACTTTGGCTAAGGCTCCCCACCGGGTGTAACAGTAATACGCCTCGATCGCGTAGGCTCCAGCGACTTTTTCTTTGCCCCAGTCGAGATAGAATTTGGCCGCGAGTTCGTTGGCTAGAGCTTCTTCTTGAAGATATTGGTTTTCCTTGGCGAGGGCGATCGCGCGATCGTACAGAGCGATCGCCTCCGCTTTATTGCCCGTAACCCGACACTTTTCTGCTTCCACTAACTCAAACTTGTGTAAATGATTCATTGGCGCACTATCAGCCCACTTTTGCATTTTCTGCTGATTTTCCGTGACTTTAGCAAGCATATTTTCTTGCTCCGACCTTGTGGCATCAGCACACACAGCCAACCGTGTCAAAGAATCATAAAAATAGAACACAGGAATGAAAAATAAAGCGGTCATTGCCTCTAAATACTTTTCGGCAAAGTTAGCACTTGCAATTGCCTGTGAGTAATCTCCAAACAAATAATATAAAATCATTTTATGACAATGAAAGTAGCAAATCCCATTCGCATCTTGAGTAGCTTCCGGCTTTTCTAATTTCACCCTATTTTCCGTCCTACTTTGAGATTTATTCGGGTAACTCTTGAGCTGGTTAACTACCTGTTGAACTACCTGATAATAATTTACCAATGTGTTATTTTTTATTTTTTTTACACCTGCCATGAATAACGTAATATCTTGTTCTACGTTGGATAGTTCTTCACCACTAAAATACAAATAAACTGTCTTTTTGAATGCAGAATATCCGGCAAATTCTAAATCTCCGATTTCCAGCCCAATCAAATAAGAATCTTGCAAAGGTTGTATAGTTGTTCTGAGATGATTCTGCCAATGTTGAATGAAACAATTAACAATTACATAAATTTTAGATTGCAGCTCTTTAGCATTTAACTTGTGCAATAAATTTAAAGCTACATGACCAAATTGATAGCCTAATGCCATGTCTCCCACTACGCCGCAGAGAATTAGACCGTAAGCAGCATAGGAATAGGTAGATGCCGCAGTATTGCCGTATTTCACTGATAAATTAACCTGCTGAAATACAATCAAAAGGTATAGTGGAGGAGCCGCTATATAGCTGACAGCAGATATATTCAACAAGATTTGCATAGCGGCTAACTTGTCAGGGTCAGTCATGAGAGGCAAATCTACAACTTCTGTCACTTTGATATCGTTCCACAATAACTGTGTTTTTTGTAATCCGTCGATAATGTCTGATTGATTTGGTTGTTCGGGAAATTTTATTCCTAATAAACCTAAAACTTTGAGTCCTAATTCAATAGCTTCTATGAGTTTATTTTGAGCGATCAAAACTTGAATTTTTATTTCATAAATCTTGATTCGATCTAATAGTATACTTGTGAATTCTAAGACTATTTCAGCTAGTTTTTCCACTTGCTCAAATTCAGTGTTGAGATATGCGGCTTGTGTAGCTGCAACATACAATTCCAAAGTCAGTTGATACTGAGTGTGCCAACTATTTACTGCCAGCAGTTCTATCCCTGTACTTAAATATTGGATAGCAGCAGCATAAGCTGTGGCAGCCTGAGCTTTGCGCCCCGCCATCAGATTTAATTGTGCCAATTCTTCGGCTTTCAAATCTCGACCGATCGCTATTTTGCCTGCATTGAGGTGAGCAACTATTTCAAATAGCCGTTCTTCTCGTTCAGAATCTGAGGAATTATCTAATAATAATTTCCCAATATTGTAATGGGTGGCTTGTTTCTCCTGTTCGGAAATCAAAGAATAAGCAGCTTGTTGAATGCGATCGTGCAAAAACCGATAAATCGGATTAGCCGCCGCATCATCCGCCAAGGCACTGTCAGATTGCATAAAGAACTTATAGATTTCCGTATTCGGAATAATCAAACTTTCTTGTAATGCTTTCCACAAATCAGCCGCCGTTGCTTCTAGGGATTTTTCGGAAACAATCGCCAATGTCTGCAAATCAAACTGCGCTCCAATACAAGCCGCCAACTTCAACACATCCTGAGTTTGTGCCGGCAACTTCTGCAATTGCATTGCCATAAACTCCACCACATCATCAGTAATTGCCAAGGCTTTTACCTGAGTAATATTACACTGCCACCCCCTTTTATTTCCCCCTTTAGTAAGGGGCGAGTGAGCGGGGTTAAAATTAATCTGTCCATCTTCATACAATGCCTTGAGAAATTGAGTCGCAAAGAAGGGATTGCCCTTGGTTTTTTGGTACACCAATTCTGTCAAAGGTTGAGCAAAAGTGCGATCGCAATTCAGCGTATCCGCCACCAACTGATTCATATCCGCTAGACTCAACGGTTGCAGCGTAATCGTATTCACCGCAGCCTTAGTTTTGACAATCTCATCCACTGTCAAGATAAACGGATGCACGCGCGAAACTTCATTATCCCGATACGCACCCAAGATTAATAAATGTCCTGTCTCTGCCATCAACAATTGCAGCAACTTCAACGATGCGGAATCCGCCCACTGCAAATCATCCAAAAACATCACTAACGGATGTTCGGCTGCGGTAAATACTTGCACAAACTTCTGCATCAGCAGATTGAAACGATTTTGGGCTGCACTCCCCGATAGTTCCGCAGCCGCAGGCTGTTTGCCGATAATTAGTTCTAACTCAGGAATCACATCAATCAAGACTTGTCCGCTGTCTCCAACTGCTGTCAGAATCTTAGTTTTCCAGATTTGTAACCCCGCATCCGATTCTGATAGCAACTGCCCGATTAAATCTCGGAAAGCTTGCACGAATGCTGAAAAGGGAATATTGCGCCCAAATTGGTCGTATTTCCCCTTGATAAAATAGCCTCGCTGCCGCACAATTGGCTTGTGAACTTCATTCACTACTGCTGTTTTACCGATACCAGAGAAGCCGGCCACGAGCATCATTTCACTGCCGGATAAATGCGACTCCCCCCCGCCCAGGGCCCCCACGGGGGCACCGCCCCTACAAAGGGGGGAGTCTTCAGAAGCCTCATTTATTAAGGGGAGTTGGGGGCATCTTCCTGATGCAACTCTTTCAAATGCAGCTAATAGTTGAGCAACTTCTGTTTCTCTGCCGTAGAGTTTTTCGGGAATTAGAAATCGGTCTGTAATATCCCGCTTTCCTAGTTCAAAATCTGCTATTTTTCCTGTTGCTTGTAATTGAGTTAGACAATTCTCTAAATCGTGCTTCAGTCCCAAAGCACTTTGATAGCGTTTTTCGGCATTCTTCGCCATCAATTTACTGACAATTCCTGATAAAGCTAGCGGAATTTCTGGATTTATTTGATGGATGGGTATTGACTGTTTGGCTAGATGACAATGCACCAATTCCATCGGGTCATCTGACACGAAGGGTAACTGTCCTGTCAACAATTCATAAAAAGTCACACCCAAAGAATAAAAATCACTGCGGTAGTCAATGCCGCGATTCATTCTCCCAGTTTGTTCCGGTGAAAGATAGGCTAATGTACCTTCGAGCACGTTGGGATTCTGAATCTCTTGGGTTTCTCTGGGTAAGAGGGAAGAAATACTAAAATCAATTAGTTTAATTTGTTTTGTTTGTGGATGAATTAAAATATTGGCGGGTTTGATGTCTTTGTGAATTACTCGGTTTTGGGAGAGATAGTCGAGAATGTCACACAGTTGCAGAGCTAGATTTAAAAATTCTGTTAAAGATAAAGATTTAGAGGGTTGCTTTTCATCTGTTGCTGCTGTTTTGAGATAAGTAGATAGGGAAATGCCTCCAAAGTCTTCCATGACTAGGGCATAGCTATTGTGGTATGCTTCTAGACTTAGGGGTTTGATAATGGTGGGGAAGTCGAGATTTTTGGCTGTGGTGTATTGGTTGCGAAACCCCACGAGTTCGTGGAAGTTGGGGTATTCGTTCCGCAGCAGTTTGATGACGACTGGGTATTGGTCGCTGGTACGGATTGCTCGATAGACTAGGGTGCGTGTACCTGCGTAAACTTGCTCTGCAATCTGATAACCTGACAAATTTACGATCGCCTCCATAGCTCGTTACTCCTGTATTAGACAACAGTTAAATTAGAACATTTCATTCCATTTTATTTGATTATTTGACAGGGATAGTGATCTAAAACACGGTTACGTAAGTCTAGATGGTATTAAAAAAACAATAATCTGTAATTTTTAACCGCAAATGTACGCAGATATAGAGTCGGTCTTATCTGCGTACATTTGCGTATATTTGCGTATATTGGCCTACATCTGCGGTTGTATTATGCTTTATTCCCCGTAGTGGCCGCCGACAACCTTACCCCGAAACACAACATAATTGTAGATGTTGTAAAAAATCATAATCGGGATCAGAAAGCCGATGAACACAATCATAAATACCATGGCGCTGGGCGAAGCAGCGGCTTGGTAAATCGTGATTTTTGAGGGAATAATGTATGGAAAAACAATCAATCCCAATCCGATAAAAGTCAGCAAAAAAATTAGAATCGTCCAGATAAACGGCGTGCGTTCTTCTTTACTGGCGAGACTTTTCAGCAGCATTCCCACCAACAGCACTCCCAACAAAGGAATGGCGGCAAAGACATAAACTAGCGGTTTCTCAAACAACCTGGATCTAGCACTTTCGTAAAAAATCGGAGTGGCGATGGTAATTAAAACTGCTCCGATTAAAGTTGTCACTGCCGCAATTTTAGCCGTGCGGTAGTGATTTGTTTGCAGTTCGCCCTCCGTTTTCATAATTAGATAGGTTGAACCGATCAAAACATAGCCTTGAATCAGCGTCAAAGCAACCAAGATCGATCGCCAATCCAGCCAGTCCCAAGTAGTCCCCACAAAGTGACCGGCTTCATCAACCGCAATGCCTTCGAGCACCGCACCGAGAGCAAATCCTTGAGCTAAAGCTGCTAAAAAACTGCCAGCACCAAAGGCATAATTCCAGAGTAATTTGCGCTTAGAATGCTCGCGAAACTCAAAGGCGACAGCCCGAAATATCAAACCAAAAAGCATCATGCAAATTGGTATGTACAGCGCTGTCAAAATCGTGCCGTAAGCGAGAGGAAATGCGCCAAATAAAGCGCCTCCCATCAACACCAGCCAAGTTTCGTTCGCATCCCAAACGTTGCCCAAACTCGTCATTAAAATGCCCCGCCGTTCCTCGTCGGAAGCAGTCAGAGACAGGATGCCTACTCCTAAGTCAAAACCGTCTAGCATGACATACAGCAGGAGAAACAAAGCCAAAACTACAAACCAAACTTGCGGGAGAAAATGCTCCAAAGCTTGCATACAATCTCCTATTGTTGTGCTTCTACGGGACGTTGATCGGGAATGTGTTCTGCGGGTTGACTTTCGATTGCAGGTTCATTGTCTAAACCTGGCACAGGCAGACTTAAATTAGGCCCTTGGCGGATAATTCTGCTGCCAAAATACAAGGCACAAACAAACAAAAAGCTGTAAACAACGGCAAAGAAACTGAGAGAAGTTAAAACATTGCTGGCGGGGATGTTTGACACCGCGTCAGCAGTGCGAATTTGCCCGTATAAAGCCCACGGTTGCCTGCCGACACAGCGCACAATCCAACCCGACTCTACAGCAATATATCCCAGCGGCGCTGCTAATACCCAAGCGCGCATCAGCCAAGGTTGACTGCTAATATTTTCAGCAGAAAGTTTGCCCCGCATCCACTGAATTATACTGAACAGCATCAATCCTACAAAAAAGAATCCAATGCCGGACATGATGCGGAAACAATAGTAGATTAAACCCACCATCCGGGGTCTATTTTCTGGCGGCCATTCTTTCAATCCGAGTACGGGTTCGGAGAGTTTTTGTTTGAATTCCAGAATGTATCCTAAGCCATTGGGAATGCTAATTTCCCAGTCATTCTTTTGGGCTTTTTCATTAGGCAAAGCTAGCAAAGTCCAATCTGCTGACTCTCCCGCTGGTGAAGTTTCCCACTTAGCTTCGATTGCTGCTAATTTAGTGGGTTGGTAGTGATAAACTTGTTCGGCGCTCAAATGTCCGATGTATATCTGCAAAGGTGCAACGGCGATGGCGGTGGCTATGGCAATTTTTAAAGACTTGGAAAAAAAGGCTTGGTTGCGCTGATTGAGAATGTACCAAGCACTAATGCCGCCAATGACAAATAGCGAAGTTTCTAACGTCGCAAAAAACATATGGAGAATGCTGTTTAATGCGAACGGGTTCATAATTGCTTGAAAGTAATCGCTGACAATAAACTTGCCGTTGACCATTTCTCCGCCCGCAGGAGTTTGCAGCCAAGAGTTAGCGACTAAAATCCAGACTGTTGATAGGTTAGCGCCGAAGGCTACCATGATTGTAGCGAAATAATGGACGATCGGGTGAACGCGCTCCCAACCAAACAGCATAATGCCTAAAAAGCCGGCTTCTAGCATAAATGCCATTGAAGCTTCAAAGCCTAAAATGCTGCCAAAAAAGTCACCTACTGCTTCGGAAAATGGTGCCCAATTCGTGCCAAACTGAAATTCCATCGGAATTCCTGAAGCTACTCCAATACCGAAGTTGAGGACGTAGAGTTTAGACCAAAAACGAGCGTGATGGTAGTAGTCGGGATTGCGAGTTTTCAGCCACATTCCTTCAACAATTACCAGATAAATTCCCATTCCTGTAGTCAGAACTGGCCACAGCATATGGAATATGGCGGTTAGCGCAAATTGCATCCGCGATAGCGCCACGGTGTTAGATAAGATATCCATCGTTATATCCTTTGCTCAGTTCAAGAGAGGTTAGCTTGCACAAATTCCATAATGGACACTGGTTATAATGTAGTGTAAAAATTTATGACATTTTGTAGACTTGGCAACTTTTAAGGTTTTATACAGATTTCGGTTGTATTTTTTTGTATGTTAAAATAGGTAGATTCTGCTTTGTCGTTGGGTGGGGGCGGGTTTAGGAGA
>NZ_JAUBRP010000039.1:15326-62651 GCF_036701935.1 Microcoleus sp. M2_D5
TTGTGGGTTTTAGGCATTTATTTTCGGTGAACCCGCCCCTACAAGATTTATGTTCGGTGATGGAAAGATTATTTTAGTTGGGTGGGGGCGGGTTTAGGAGATTGTGGGTTTTAGGCATTTATTTTCGGTGAACCCGCCCCTACAAGATTTATGTTCGGTGATGGAAAGATTATTTTAGCGAACCGTGACTGTATAAGTCAGTTTAAAGGGTTTAAAATTAGCTTTTATTTTGGCTGTTCCGCTCAATTCAAGTTCGTAAATCCCAGCCTTGGGAAACACGATATCTGCTCCCGGTATTCCTTGATATTTTTCCGCAGAGATGGCTTTTAACGGCGGCTGCATCAGCGGTTTATCCCCTTGTTTACGCTCTTTCGGATAAACTGCTAATTTGCAATTACACTGCTCTAGTGGGATAATTTGACCGCCCCTGCGAGTTAGGGCAAACCACACTTTGGCAGGCTGTCCGGCGCGGGGATTGTGATTGGGTTCTAGGTGAAAGGTAGCGGCGACATCTCCCGATACTTCGACTTCGTGCGCCAAAACAGAAATTGAGTTGAACTGCGGCGCATTGGGAATTGTTGCTTCAATTAGCAATCCCAAAAAAACTAACAATCCCAAATTTTTACTTTTGTTTGACAGGCGAAACATAGAACTTCTCCAGTGATAAAATTGACCAAAAAAAGCGCGATCGCACGAACATAACTAACACCGCAATCACCGCTAACACGGCTGTCAGCAGTTGATTGTGCCAATTCCATTCAAAGCCGCCGAGATAGCGGGAACCGATGAGTGCGGCGTGTACAGCGCACAGCAGGAAAGCTGGAACGCTTAACAGGTGAAGCCTTCGCCACATTTTGCCTAAAAAATTTTGTATACGATCGACACTTGTAACCGCGGCCGGCAACATCAACAGTAGCGCCGTCATCCCCGCCGCCATTCCCAACTGATGCTGCGGCAACATGAAGGACACAGCATCAAAATTCCATTTCAGCGTATGATCCAGCATATGAAACGTGTGGGCGACTGCGAGGACAAACGCGCCCACACCCAAGGCGCGGCGGTAGCGCAACAGTTGCGGCAAAAACTTGCTAACCGGACGCGCCAACAGTGCTAGCATCAAGCACAGCAGCGCTGCGTGGCCCGTAAAATCAACCATTTCATCGGTTCGCAGCAAGGTAAGAATCCCGATCGCCACCGTCACCCACCCACCCGCACGAAACAGTTGACTGCGCTTGTCCGCGCTCAATCTGCCAGCAAAAAAACTCACTCCCAGCATAGTTGGCAAGGTGCCGAGTCCAAAAGCCAGCATCGTCGCCGCACCCAAAACCGAATTTCCCGTTTCCGCCGCCTTAATCTGCGCCGCGTATAGGAAACCGCAGGGAATCAAACCCCAAAGCAAACCCAAAGCAATTGGCACCCACCATTTTTTTTGTGCCGAAAGCTTGCTCATTGCTTGTCCGACTCGATCGTGCGACATTGGGTGCAGCAGCGGCAATCTCGGCAGCAAGTTCGGTTTAATTTGCACTACTCCGAACCAAATCAGCATCGTGCCCGTGAGAAGTGCGATCGCCCGCCGAAATTCGCTGCCCGTACCTGCCAAAAGTCCGCCAGCAATTAACACCGAACCCACTCCGCCAATTGCTGCACCCACCAAAGCGTAAGCAGCAATTCTCCCCAAATTTAGCAGCAAATGAAAGCGGAAAGCAGCTAATTTATCGTTGCGGGAATTAGAAAGAGAAAACGCCATTGTCAGCGGGCCGCACATCCCCGCGCAGTGACCGAAACTGCCGAGAAATCCCAAAATTGCAATTAGCAGCAGGTCTAGCATTTTGAGTTAGTAGTCAATCGATTTTAGATTTTAGATTTTAGATTAAAGAATTGACTTGCGCGAGATAAATGCTCTTTCTTGAGGATTTTCGATTTTCGATTTTGGATTGATTCCACGGATAAATGCGGGGGTTTGTACAACCTTTGAAATTCGTGGTCAAATTTATCTCCATCAGAGGGGCGGGTTTATTTATCCCCTGAGTAAGTTAGAAATATTTCTCGTGAAACCCGCCCCAACAGACTAATGACTAATGACTAATGACTGTTGACTAATGACTGTTGACTAATGACTAATGACTGTTGACTAATAACTACTTTTTTTCTGGATGCGCCGCAGCCGGCGAAGCTGCACCCATTTGATTGATGGTAGCAATTAGCTGATAAAGCCGCCCTAAATCCCGCTGGTTGAAATGCAAAACTAGGCGCGGCAGATCGAAAGTTGCATCTCCTATTTCCGGTTCCAAAGCTTGAGTTTTTTCAATTTTTCCGGTGACGACAATATCGCTAAAATCAGTATTTAGCCGATCGACATTCTCCTCAGAAAGCTCTGTTTTCAAACGAATTACCAGTTTTTCGCGCACGTAGCGGCAGGAGTGATAAACCAGATAAAAACTACCGATCGCCTCGCAAGCGACATTTACATCGTCAGTAATCGTATACAGGCTGCGATCGTTGACTGAAATCAAGCCCCGGCCCCGCAATTGTTTTTGCACAAAATAATTCCAATCGTGCCAATAATCTCCTCCGGGTCGATCGATCAATACCAAAGGAGCCGGCCCGAACTTGCCAGTTTGAGTCAAAGTCAGACACTCAAAAGCCTCGTCCAGAGTGCCAAAACCGCCCGGAAACAGAGCCAAAGCATCGCTCTCCCGGAGAAAAAATAACTTACGAGTGAAAAAATATTTAAAATTGAGCAATTTGGGATCGCCGGCAATGAAAGGATTAGAACTCTGCTCAAAAGGTAACTGAATGTTCAGCCCAAAAGAACCTTCAGCAGTCGCCCCCTCGTTCCCCGCCTGCATAATTCCCCCGCCGCCGCCAGTAATCACCATAAAACCCTGCTGGGCCATCGCCCGCGCAAAGTCTCTGGCCATCAAATATTCCACAGATTGCGGTGACACCCTCGCCGAACCAAAAATCACAATTTTGCGAACGTGGCGGTAAGGATAAAACATCTCAAAAGCGTTCTCCATATCTCGGAGCGACGCCGCAATAATTTTCCAGTCTAGCCGATCGAGATCCTCTCCGGCCATTTGCACTATAGTAGAGAGCGATCGTTCGATCCACTCAGAGTGCTTCAACTTTGGCAAGCGATCGAGCAACTCCATCACTTCAGCTTGGAGAGACTCAAAACCTTGACCATACCCAGAAGGAATCATGAATTTTTCCGAAACGGTAACAAATTGTCGCGACTAAAAATTAAGGGGCAAGCCAAAGTTAGAAGCCAATAGCCACCAGCAAATTGCTCTGCTGGGTACTAATAACTTTTCCCGTAGCTTAGCCCCGGTTCTGAAGCGAGTTAGCTTTCGCGGCCCACAAAGAACAGCGCGAAACCCCTCGCAGTTCAGTTAAATGTACTTTTCCAGAGTGTTGGCCAGAGTAGTTTTCGGAACTGCCCCAACTACCATATCCACACGTTGACCGCCCTTAAATATCATCAGCGTCGGAATGCTGCGGATACCGTATTGGCTGGCGACGTTAGGATTCTCGTCGGTATTAACTTTTACTACCTTGACCTGCCCTTCATATTGCTGGGCAATTTCGTCTACGACGGGCGCCACCATCCGACAGGGCCCGCACCAGGGAGCCCAAAAATCCACTAGAACTGGAACTTCGCTATCGAGCACTTCCTGCTTAAAGGTAGAGTCGGTTACTTGCGCGGCTGCTGACATCCCTAGCCATCCTTGTAAATACTATTTCTCGGATAACAAGTCTAGCAAAAAGTGTAACCACTTGCGTCAATCGATTTTAGATTTTAGATTTTAGATTTTAGATTTTAGATTTTAGATTTTAGAATTGACCCCACGGATAAATACGTTCGGCAAGTTTCCTCGGATACAGGTTTTTTATTTCACCAGTCCTGAGTCTGCTTTCGGTCAACGATTTCAAGAGAAGGCTTCTGAACGAAGAAGGAAGAGGGAAGACGGTAGAAGGAAGAAGGCACAAGGTTTCTGAGGATCGCGAATTAAATAACTTACAATTTTAATTGTTATTGTGGGATGGGCTCTTATAGCCCGTCTTTTTTGGACGGGCTATAAGAGCCCATCCCACTTTCAAGACTGGAAGTTATTTAATTCTCATTCCTTAAGGAACAAGGCACTGATGTTTCCCAAGGCAGAATGCACTTATGTAGAAAAAAAATTCTCCCACCCCCAGACTCTCCCCCTCTCCCCCTCTCCGGAGGTAAAAGCCTCAGTTGTGTATCTAGTAAGCAAGAGCCAAGATTTCCGGCAAAAAAGGAACCGCCCGAACAGTAGTCCGGGCGGAGTGTGGTGTGAGGAGTGAACGGAAACATGCGTCTCCGCTTCTTCTATTGTGACATCTCCTTCTCGATAATTCCACAATATTCTGTAAATTTCGAGACTGTGGAACAAATTTTGTCAAGGTATGCTGGTATTCGATCGGTAAATCTACTTACCCATGCCCAACTGCTGAGCTTTTTGATAGACTTTACCCTCAGTCAGCAGAGAAGGAGCAATTACCACTTCCACCTGCTGCATCTCCTTAAGATCCTTAGCGCCCAAGGTGCCCATGCTAGTTTTCAGAGCTCCGAGCAAGTTGTGCGTACCGTCATCTAGTACCGCAGGCCCGCGCAAAATTTGCTCCACAGTACCCGTAGTCCCCACGCGAATGCGAGTGCCCCGCGGCAAAACCGGGCTGGGAGTCGCCATCCCCCAGTGAAAGCCGCGGCCAGGAGCTTCGGCGGCCCTGGCAAAGGGCGAACCAATCATCACTGCATCGGCACCGCAGGCAATGCACTTGCAGATATCGCCGCCGGTAATTAAACCGCCGTCAGCAATCACCGACACGTATTTGCCAGTTTCGCGATAGTAGTCGTCCCGCGCGGCGGCGCAGTCTGCTACCGCTGTGGCTTGGGGAACGCCGACACCCAATACGCCCCTAGATGTGCAAGCAGCCCCCGGCCCAATGCCCACGAGAATGCCCGCAGCGCCAGTTTTCATTAAATTCAGGGCGACTTCGTAGGTGACGCAGTTGCCCAAAATTACTGGGATCGGCATCTCTTGACAGAATTTAGTTAAGTCTAGAGGTGCGATCGCTTCAGGGGAAAGGAAAGCTGTCGAGACTACTGTTGCTTGCACAAAAAATATATCGGCTCCCGATTCAGCAACCGCCCGGCCGTATTTGCTCGCAGCAGCCGGTGTACCGCTGACGGCGGCAATCCCTCCTCCAGCTTTAATTTCTTTAATTCTCAGGTCAATTAATTCTGGCTTGATGGGTTCGGCATAGAGTTGCTGCATCAGGGAAACAAATTCGTGGTTCCCCACACTGGCGATGCGCTCTAATATTGGCTGGGGGTCGGCATAGCGGGTTTGAATTCCTTCTAGGTTGAGCACGCCCATTGCTCCCAATTCCGACAGCAAAATCGCCATGCGGACATCGACTACTCCATCCATGGCGCTGGCGATGATCGGGATTTCTCGATCGATCCCGCCAATCTGCCACTTGGTATCTGCCAAACTCGGATCGAGGGTGCGCTGTCCGGGTACAAGCGCAATTTCATCTATGCCGTAAGCTCGGCGAGCGCTTTTGCCCCGCCCAATTTCAATATTCACGCTGTTTCACTTCCACAATGTATTTAAATTAGACTAACAAAAAGTTAGCCCGCCCGAGTTTAGCTATCGCACGGCTGTCTTTAAAAAAGCTCGGCACTGATTCTGATTGTATTCTGATTATATGAAATCGAAGGGGATACTTTTCCTCAGCAACGGGCACGGGGAAGACGCGATTAACTGTCAAATTCTCAAAGCTTTGAGAGCATCTGGCGCGGATGTTGATGTTTCGGCGATGCCGGTTGTCGGTGACCACGAATTTCTTCATGTGGTACCCGCCACGTGATTTATCCGTGGAATCAATCCAAAATCGAAAATCCTCAAGCCCCCGCATTTATCTCGCGCAAGTCAATCTAAAATCTAAAATCTAAAATCTAAAATCGATTGACGGGGCTGCTTACAGCCGATCGACCGTGCCAATTATTGGGCCCACCAGTCAAATGCCGTCTGGGGGAGTTTTTTACATGAATCCCCTGTTTTTCCTCAAAGATATTGGGGCGGGGCTGATTGCTTTGACTTGGCAGCAATTGCAAGCTGTTTGGACGCATTCGCGCCGCTGCGATTTGGTGGTGGCCACGTGGCCACTGGGGATATTGTCGCCGGGGCGATCGCCCATGCCAGCAACTGCCCCTATATAATTTTTCTGTCGGCTCATTCTAGTTATTACGAGGGGCGAGTCGATTTGGGTTTAATCTTGTGGCAGTTGCTTTGCTCAGAGAAATGTCTGGCCGTTTTTACTAGAGATGCTTTGACTGCTGCTGACTTAAACCGACAGGGTTTAAAGAAAGCTCAGTTTGTCGGCAATCCTGTCATGGACAACCTCAATTCTACGGGCAAAGATTTGCAGTTAATTCCCGCAGTTCGGACGATCGCCCTTCTCCCCGGTTCTCGCCTCCTGGAAGCCACTAACAACCTCGTTTTGCTCCTGGAACTGGTTAAAGAAATTGCTAGTAACTCTACTGTACCGATGCAGTTTCGGGCAGCTTTAGTTCCGACTTTGATGCCTGAATTAGATGATATTGCGGCGCGATCCGCATGGCAAATGCGATTTGTGAGAGTAAGAATGGTTTGCCAACTCATCTCCCCTCGCGACAATCATTTTCACGATTTCTGGATGTTTCTCAATATTGCGGCCGATTTCAAAAAAAGTTGCTTTAACTTGATAGCGGTCTAAGATATCTAAAAGCTGATTTGTATAGGGAGGATATGGCCCGTCCTCGTAGGTGAGGGCAACAACTTTCACTTCGGGATCGGCGCGGTTGATGCCGAAATAATTGTGAAATTTAGTAACTTTGATTAACAGCGATACTGCGAAAAATAACGCCATAGTGAAAAGCCGAAACTTTGGTAAATTTTTACCGATTCGCATAGCTGCACGCACTCGATCGAGAAGGAAAGTGAATGGTTGTCAGATTACCACAATTGGGGAGCTGAATCCTTAAGCTATTTTATCATTAATTATTATCCGTTCCGAAATTTTTCAGTTGGGGCGATCGCACAGTACCTAGACGCTTCAAGTGCCAGTACACTTGTACGCTACATATAATATAGCAATCCTAAATGATTCAGATAAATTTGTAGGGGTAGTGCTACCCCTACCCCCCGTGCCTACCCCCTATCTATCGGGCAACCACGGGGAGTAGGGGTCGGATTGCCCCTACAATAATTATGCAAATGATTTAGGATTGCTATATAGCGTAAGTAAGTCCAGAGCAAAAAAGCAATAATAAAAGATCGGAAGTTATAAGGGGTGTAAGGCAAGGATTTATATTCGCAGCGAGTTTACTGCTGCTCTCACCCGCTCCTAGCCATGTTATATTTATTGGTATACTTATTTTTTTTAGGCAGCAATAATTCCCAACATGATTTCACTGCCAGATATCACAATAGTCAGCCAAATCTACGAAAGTGCGAATTCCCTCGTATACCGAGGCATCCTCAAATCAAATCAGCAACCTTTGATTTTGAAACTCCTCAAAGAGGATTATCCCACACCAGCCGAACTCTACCGCTATCAGCAGGAATACGAAATCACTCGCCTTCTCAACCTAGAGGAAACGATTAAAGCCTACGAACTGCGAAAATACGATAACACACAACTCATGTTGTTGGAAGATTTTGGAGGAGAGTCCTTAAAAATCCTGCTGGATAGCCGTCCCTTGGGATTACCAGAGTTTCTCCACCTAGCCATCCAAATCACAGATGCGTTAGGCAAAGTTCATCAAAAAAAGGTCATTCACAAAGATATCAATCCATCTAACATTGTCTTGAATCCTCAAACAGGACAAATAAAAATCATTGACTTTGGCTTATCTACCATCCTATGCCAAGAGAATCCCAGCCTCACAAGTCCTAATCTTCTAGAAGGGACATTGGCTTATATATCTCCTGAACAAACAGGCAGGATGAACCGCTCACTAGACTACCGCACCGACTTTTATTCTCTCGGCGTTACTTTCTATGAACTGCTAACCAACCAGTTGCCTTTTGAATCCGTCGATGCACTTGAATTAGTCCATTGCCATATTGCCCAACAACCGAATTCACCTCATAAAATAAATCCAAGCATCCCCTTGAGTTTATCAGAAATTGTCATGAAATTAATGGCAAAAAACGCAGAATATAGATATCAGAGTGCTTGGGGAATTAAGGCCGATTTAAAAACTTGTCTGGCTCAATTGATAAATGGTAAATTTCAATCTTTTTTATTGGGATACCAAGATATTTCTCCTAAATTGCAACTCCCTCAAAAACTGTACGGAAGAGAATCACAGATTGAGTCATTATTGAGTGCATTTGATCGTGTAGCGTCGGGACAAGAAAAACAAGTAGGGGCTGGTTTAGCAAATAATCTGAGTAACCCAACGACAACTCAGTCACAAAATCTCTCCGTACAAGGACAAACTGAACTCATGCTAATTTCTGGATACTCTGGTATTGGGAAATCAGCTTTAGTTCAGCAATTGTATAAGCTCATCACTCAAAAAAGCGGCTACTTTATTGCAGGTAAATTTGACCAGTTGCAGCGCGATATTCCCTATCAAGCTTTAGTTGCTGCCTTCCAAGAATTGGTGCGACAACTACTCACAGAAACTCAAGGGCAATTACAACAGTGGCGAGAAAAGATTCGACGGGCATTAGGAAGCAATGGACAAATTATTATTGATGTCATTCCCGAAGTTGAACTGATTATTGGCAAACAGAATCCCGTCCCCGAATTACCCGCAACAGAAGCACGAAATCGGTTTAATTTAGCTTTTCAAAAATTTATTCAAGTTTTTTGCCAAAAAGAACATCCTCTCGTCCTATTTCTAGACGATCTTCAGTGGACAGACAGCGCTACGTTGCAATTGATCCAGTTGATAATGACAGATTTTACTACTCAATATCTGTTTGTAATCGGAGCTTATCGAGATAACGAAGTCACTGCAACTCATCCTGCAATGCTGACTTTATCTGAAATGAAAAAGCAGGGAGTAGTAATTAATCATCTCTCCCTTTCACCCTTAAATTTAAACCAGGTTAATGAATTCATTGCGGATACGCTGAAAACCGAGTGGGTTCCTACGCAAAGATTAGCCGAGTTGGTTTGGCAAAAAACACAAGGTAATCCTTTTTTTATTAAAGAGTTTTTCAAGTCACTTTATACAGAGCAATTGCTGACTTTTGATTTGAATGCTGGGGCTTGGCATTGGGATTTAGAGCAAATTATAACTAGGAATATTACTGATAACGTTGTTGAGTTCATGGCAGAGCAAATTCAAACCTTATCAGAATCTGCACAAAAAATTTTACGATTAGCCGCTTGCATTGGCAACCAATTTGATTTACTAACTCTTTCAATAATTAATGAAACTTCTCCAAAACAAACGGCTGATGAATTATGGAATGCCATTCAAGCAGGATTGATTTTACCCGTTGGGGATGATTACAAATTTCTGAAAACAAACAGAGAGGCGAATGACTTAAAAATTATTTATAAATTTGCTCACGATCGCATTCAGCAAGCCACCTATTCCCTAATTCCCCCTGACGACAAGCAAGCGGTTCACTGGAAAGTCGGGCAACTGTTGTTAGAAAATACCCCACCACAGGTACTCCAACAAAAGATTTTTGATATTGTCAATCAACTCAACTTCGGTATTGAAGCAATTGACATCGAGTTAGAAAAAGATAAACTTGCTCAATTAAATCTGATTGCTGGCAAAAAAGCGAAGGCATCAGCAGCTTGGAAACCCGCCTGGAATTACTTAATAATTGGTATAAATTGCTTGAGTGCAGATAGTTGGCTTTGTCAGTATGACCTAACTCTGGCACTGTATGTGGAAACAGTAGAAGCTGCTATCTTGAGTGGCCACGTTGAGGAAATGGAAAAATTGGCTGACATAGTGCTTCAACAAGCTACTTCATTGCTGGACAAAGTGAAAGTCTATGAAGTCAAGATTCAAGCCTATACAGCACAAAACAAACCGTTAGAAGCGATAGATACGGCACTTTCAGTATTAAAGTTGTTGGGTATCCGTTTTCCCAAAAAACCAACAAAATTAAATATTTTATTTGAACTGATGAAGACAAAGTTAAGTTTAGTAGGGAAGTCAGTTGAGGACTTAATCGACCTACCAGTGATGACTAATCCTGATAAACTGGCAGCAATGCGTATCCTATCAAGTATACTTTCTGCGGCCCATTTAGCCCGACCTGAATTGCTACCGTTAATTGCGTTTAAACAGGTCAATTTATCAATCAAATACGGAAATACTTCTGTGTCTTCTTGTGCCTATGCTACTTACGGACTAATTCTGTCTGGGGAAACCGTAGGAGACATTGAGACTGGTTATCAATTTGGGAAACTTGCTATCTTGCTCCTCGATAAGTTTAATACTAAAGAACTTACAGCCCGCACCATATTTATTGTTAATTACTTTGTCAAACATTGGAAAGAGCATCTTAGGGAAACTTTAAACCCTTTGCAGAATGCTTACTCGATCGCCCTAGAGACTGGAGACTTAGAATATGCAGCTTATTCAGTTTGTGTATACTGCTATCATTCTTATGTATTGGGGAAGGAATTGCCAGCAGTCGAGGCCGAAATGGCAATGTACAGTAATACCCTCAGCCAACTGAAGCAAGAAACATCATATTACTATAACCAACTCAATCGACAGGTTTTATTGAACTTGATGGGACAGGCTGAAGATAAATGCCGTTTAATCGGTGAAAACTATGACGAAACAACAATGTTACCCCTGCATCGAGAGGCGAATGCTCAAAATCTTTGTCGCTCGGTCTATTTTTACAAGCTATTTCTCTGCTATCTTTTTCAAGACTATCAGCAAGCTATAGAAAATGCTAAATCAGCAGAAAAATATAGCGATAGCGCTGTAGGTACTATTCCTCTCTACCATTTCTACAATTCTTTAGTTTATCTGGCTATCTATTCTGACGCACCAAAATCCGAGCAAAAACTCATCCTCCAGCAGGTGAAAGCCAATCAGAAAAATATCGAGAAATGGGCGGAGTTTGCTCCGATGACTCACCTCCATAAATTCTATCTAGTGGAGGCAGAGCGATATCGAGTTTTGGGGGAAAATGCTAGGGCGATCGACTACTACGATCGCGCCATTGCCTTAGCCAAAGAGCATGAGTACATCAACGAAGAGGCTTTGGCTAATGAACTGGCTGCCAAATTCTACCTCGCTTGGGGAAAAGAGCAAGTTGCCCGATCCTATATGACAAATGCTTACTACTGTTATTTACGTTGGGGTGCAACCGCTAAAATGACTGATTTGAAACAACAGTATCCAGAACTTTTAAAGCGCTTTACGAAAGCCAATTTTTCGGATAAATCGCGCAACATCCTGTCTGATACATCTAACAGCATTTCAGGTGAAACGCTGGATTTGGCAGCATTGATGAAAGCATCAGGGGCAATTGCCAGTGAAATTGAGCTAGATAAACTCCTCACCACTTTGATGAAAATCCTGCTGGAAAGCTGCGGCGCACAAACTGGCTATCTAATTTTAGATTCTCAAGGACAACTGCGAGTCGAAGCGTCAGGTGAGGCTAACTCAGATCGGGTGATGGTTTTGCAATCGACTCCTATAGAAACCTGCCTGCCTTTGTCGATTATTCACTATGTTGAAAGGACTCAGGAAGGATTGATTGAAAACAATGTTGCCCGTGAAGGCAGATTTACCCAAGATGCTTATATCAAAACACAGCAGCCCAAGTCTATCCTGTGCGCGCCTCTGATCAATCAAGGGCAATTAATTGGAATTGTTTACTTGGAAAATAATTTAGCAGATGGGGTTTTTACACCCGATCGCCTGGAACTAATTAAACTGCTGTCAAGTCAAGCGGCGATCGCCCTTACCAACGCTACACTCTACACCCAAGTACAATCCACCCAAAATCGCCTGAATAAATTCCTCAATGCTATACCTCTAGGCATCTCCGTTCACGACGCCAAAGGACAACTGGTTTACGCCAATCCAGTTTCACAGCAGTTACTGAATATTCAAGATTTACCAAAAGCCCAAATCGAGCAACTCTCAAAAACCTATCACATTTATCGGGCAGGGACAGGGGAGATATATCCAGTCGAACAGTTGCCCCTGGTGCGATCGCTTGGCGGTGAAAAAGCTCAGGCGGATGACTTGGAACTCCACCACAGCGACGGGAGCATTTTTGTAGAAGCAACGAGTACGCCAATTTTCAATGAGACGGGTAATGTAGAGTACGCGATCGCAGCTTTTCAAGATATTAGCGATCGCAAGCAAGCGGAAAAAACGCTGATCGAAAATGTCCGCTTAGAACAGGAAATTAGTGAGCGCAAAAAAGTTGAAGCAGAACTCGAACGAGCCAAAGAAGCAGCCGTTGCCGCCAACCTCGCCAAAAGCATTTTCCTTGCCAACATGAGCCACGAATTGCGAACTCCCATGAATGCCATTCTGGGTTTTTCGCAACTGATGAATCAGGATACCAATCTGTTAACTGAACAAAAAGAGAACCTTAACATCATTCAGCGCAGTGGAGAGCATTTATTATCTCTAATTAATCAGGTGCTTGACCTTTCCAAAGTTGAAGCGGGACGCATGACGCTATCTAAAAATAATTTGAACATTCATCATTTTTTAGCTGAAATTGAGGATATGTTTGCCTTAAAAGCCACCGCTCAAAGCTTAGATTTACGATTTGAATGTGCTGCCGATGTTCCTAAATATATCTACGCTGATGAAATTAAGTTGCGGCAAGTGCTGATTAATTTAATCAGTAATGCCGTTAAGTTTACCGCTTCGGGAAGCGTGTATTTAAAAGTAAAAAACAAACAGGTAAAAACCCCAATAGAAGCCGAAACTAAAACAACCAACAACCCACAATCAACAACCATTACCTTTGAAGTAAAAGATACGGGAATTGGCATTGCAGTAGAGGAAATGGAGAATCTATTCAAACCCTTCGTGCAAACAGCATCCGGTCAAAAAGTGCAGCAAGGAACCGGATTAGGACTGACGATTAGCCGTCAATTTGTCCGCTTGATGGGAGGTGAAATAACAGTCATTAGTCACGGTAAAGTTTTCACCCCTGGAATTCCTCTCAAGGAATTTTTTGAAGACACAACGGGTACAACATTTAAATTTGACATTCCTGTGGGCATCGCTGATGCCAGCACAATTCAAAATCAACCCCAAAGTCGTCGCGTCGTTGCGCTAGCGCCTAACCAACCCCAATATCGCATCCTCGTGGTGGACGATCGAGATTACAATCGCCAACTGTTAGTTAAACTCCTCAAACCTGTTGGTTTTGAAGTGCAAGAAGCGAGTAACGGTATTGAAGCGCTTGAAATTTGGGATTCCTACTCACCCCATCTGATCTGGATGGACATGAGAATGCCCGTTATGGATGGTTATGAAGCCACGAAACACATTAAAGGCACTATCAAAGGTCAAGCTACTGCTGTTATTGCTATTACTGCTAGCGTGTGGGAAGAAGAAAAGGCTGTTATTTTATCGGCGGGCTGCGATGATTTTGTGCGAAAACCGTTCCACACAGAAGCCATCTTTGACATCATGGCTAAACATTTGGGCGTCCTTTATATTTATCAGGAGCAAGAGCTACCCTCTCCCACTTCTAATGTGACTGGAGAACCGTTAAATTTCACGGATTTATTAGCAGCGATGTCAAAAGAATGGATAGTAAAATTATATGAAGCAGCTATTGACGCTGATGCGGAATTAGTTTGTCAACTCCTAGAGGAGATTCCTGAATCTCGCGCTTTCGAGCTTCAAACTCTTAGAAATTGGGTGACGAGGTTTCAGTTTGAGAAGATTCTCGATTTAACTGAATCCTTGGTTGGTGAATGATGATATTTTTAGGAATTACACACGGGTGGTCAGAAACCGGGTTTTTTTACGATAATACTTGGTTACAGTCCCTAGATTCGCTAAAAAACCCGGTTTCTAGGCGTCGGAGTGCGTAAATCCTGACGAAAAGACGCGTTGCAGCCCGTTGATTCGCTAATAAACCCGGTTTCTTGGGTAAGATTGCGTAAGCCCCGTTTATCCTATTTGATAGCACGGGGTTGGTTCTGTTGCATCATTGACTTTAATGCCGACTGTTTCAAGTCTGTAAGGTCGCGGATGGTAATTGAGCAACCGTCTCCCAATTTAACAGCAGTGAAATAATAGCATTTGCCCAGGTAATCACTTTCTAGATGAACCTCTCCTTCAAGCGATTCTCCAGTCTCAACAACTTCTACTAATAAATCAAAGACTCCGGGACTCAATTGATTAAACAGTTTTTTCAGCACGGGTTCCCCCGCGAGTTCTGTTCGTTTTTTCCCTAAGAGTCTGGCAAAGACAGGGTTAACTACCAGGCAGCGAAAATCTTCAATTTCTCCAGCGATATCTCCCCTCACCGCCTGCACTGCGGCTATTCCATCCAGAGATGAATTTAGCAAATTTGCCAGCAGGCTGCGAGATTGGTAGGCAATTTCTGCGGTTTGCTGGTGTCGCTCGATTGCTTCTTTAAGCTGGCGTTTTTGCTGCTGGATAGTTACCTGAGTATCGAGCCTAACTAGCACTTCTTCCGGCTCAAAAGGTTTAGATATATAGTCAACTCCTCCTACCTTAAAAGCTTTGACTTTATCAAATACTTGGTCAAGTGCGCTTAAGAAAATAATCGGAATTTCTGAGGTATTTTCATCTGATTTGAGGGCTTCGCAGACTTGATAGCCGTCTATGTCTGGCATTTTTATATCCAGCAATATAGCATCGGGGGGATGATTGCGAACTGTTCTCAAGGCCATCGCACCATTGGTTACGCAGCGAACTTTATACCCATTTTTAGTGAGAATTTCTGTTAGAAAACGCAGGTTCTCTGGGAGGTCATCAACAATTAAGATGTTACCTTTGGGAGTTTCTAATTGATTGATGTCACTTGTTTCAGCCGCAGCCATCGCCATAAGTTTGCCTTCGCCTTTGGCATCGGCGAGCTCACTTGTGGTGTTTTGCTTCTCTAGCAGAGAGCGAAAGTTATTCTTCGTAACTTTTTCTCCCATTACGTCTGAAAGGCGCTGCCACAGGATGGCTGCTAAATCTTTGATATGTCCTATGCTGAGGTACAAGCTGTCAGCAACAGCACTATAAGTTGTGTTTTTCCAAGCAGCTTTTAAGATTTCCTGCTCGAGAAAATTTAACGGTTTACTGGTTTTGGACTCTAAGGCTGATTCTAGAAATTCTAGTGCTTCTTCAAAAGTCATATACAAATCTATCTCATCGGGTAAGGTTTTTCTGTTTTGCACCCTAGCTTTGAGTTATACACCGTAGTAACTCGGTGGAGAAATTCCTAATAGTTATTATGACAGACTTATTGACACTTACGCTCCTGGACGATCGCCCCCAATCCTCATTTTACCTTGTCGAAGCAAAAGTAGCGATCGCGCCCGCTTAATTCTTTGTGAGGGCGATCGGCTTAAACCCTTGTCATTACAAGGCTTTTAAGTTGCTTGTCACCCCCTCGACGCCTACGACATCGACTCTTTGACATATATAAAGCTGTTAACAAATCTGAAAAACGGGTTCATTTTTCATAAATCTGAGTTCGCTACCTAGCGGACAACCGTATAACTCACTACCAAGCCTTGTCTTGATCCAAAAGACAAGCCTCTATTAGTTTTTATATGGTCATGGAAAAATATCAGCCGATTAGCGCCGACAATTTCATTCATTTTCAGTATTATCACTGATGTATTTTAGCGCGTGATAGTGTAATTATCACTCAGAAATATGCCCATTAGGCAAAGATCCGACTTTTCCGACTTTACGATCCGACTTTTCCGACTTGCTTTATGCCAACATCCCAAACATACTATTAATAGCATCTACCAAAAGACAGATAACAGTACAAGTCATGCTGTCGATCTGCTCCATCTAAAGATAGATAGTAAAACCAGGGCGATCGACTTTTCCGACTTTACGATCCGACTTTTCCGACTGACAGGGGTAGGGGAGGGGAGCGATGATAGAGATATGGAAAGGATACAGCCTCAAGAAAAAGCATTGCATCATTTTGGGATGAATCTTGTAGGGTCGATCGAAGATTCCGCCGGAAAAATAAGGGTTTTCAGCTTTGATAAAATTCAAAACCATCCCGCAAATATGCAACGCTCTTTTTGAAAGGTGCGGAAAGATTGGGAGGAAAGTGGGTGCACTTAGCTGTTTTCCAAGTCAAAGCGATCGCTCCGTTAACACAACAGCAATAGCATAATTCACCTATTGCTTAACAAAACCATCCAACAATAGCAACGTGCCGGAATAGGCTGCGGTTGGAGCAGAAATTAGCCTCGATCGGAACCCCTGTTAATTGAACGCACAAATTATCTAATGACAGGAGTATGACCATTCTTAACTACAACGAAACCACCTACCTGCAAGAAAATCCCGACGTGGCACAAGCCGTAGCTTCAGGCATTATTCCCAACGGCTTCGAGCATTGGGTAAAGTTTGGTTTTATTGAAAAAAGAAACCCACAAATTTCCTTCAACGAGCAATTTTATCTAGATGCTAACCCCCAGGTAGCAGCAGCAGTTGCCAACGGTAGTTTCTCAAGCGGATTTGAACATTATGCGCGGTTTGGAGCGGCTGAAGGTCGAGCTCCCGTTGCCAGTACCACACCCACAGGATCTCAACTTCAAGAAATCTTAAAACGCGGGTTTGTGCGGGTTGCAGTTAACGAAGATGCGATCGGATTTAGCAACCGAGAAGCCGACGGTTCATTTAGCGGGATTGGCATTGATTTTAGTCGCGCCATTGCCACTGCTTTGTTTGGGAACCCGAATGCAGTAGAATTCGCAGTCGTCAAAGCCGGTGAAGACTTTAACAGTGTTGCCAGTGGCGCAGTGGATATCGCCGCTACTTTGCCCACTCAATCTGTGCTCCGCGATGCCAGTTTAGGAGTAGATTATTCGCCTACCGTTTTCTTCGACACTCAAGCGGTATTGGTGCGCGGTAATAGTGGAATTAGTTCTGTTGAGCAGTTATCAGGAACAACCATCGGCGTATTAGCAGGAACGCGCTCTGGGCAAAATTTAATAGATGCCGCCCAACGTGCCGGAATCGCCCTCAACATCCAAACTTTCCCCTCACAAGATGCTCTGTTTGGCGCTTACGATGCGGGACAAATCGGTGCAGTTTCGATTAATCGCGGGGTGCTGAGCAATCGCATTCCCACCTTATCCAATCCAGGAAATCAAGTCATTCTGAATGAAGCCATTTCTAAAGAGCCTTTAGCACTCATCGTGCCGGAAAATCAGTCTGAATGGGCTGATGTGGTGCGGTGGGCGGTCAACGCTCCCATCCAAGCCGAATTCTTTGGCATTAACTCCCAGAATGTGAATGAATTTCTTGATGGAAATTCTGCCAGTAAGCGCTTTTTAGGCGTGGAAGGGAATTTAGGAGAATCTCTGGGACTCAAAAATGATTTTGCCTTGAAAGTTATCCAACAAATTGGTAATTACGAAGAGATTTACAATCGCAATTTCAATCCCGAAGTGCTGCCGCGCCAGCTCAATGAACTAATGTTTGTCGAACCTGGGGGACTGCTTTATTATCCACCCTTTTCGGGGACTGACGAATTAAGTGTACCCTTAGTAAATAACGACAACCGCAACGTTTTACAGGAAGTTTTAGACCGGGGGTTCGTGCGCGTTGGGGTGAGAAATGATGCACCTGGACTCGGTTTTGCTGACCCCAACGGCAATTTAACCGGATTTGATGTGGATTTGGGTCGGGGACTAGCAGCTTCCCTATTTGGCGACCCCAACGCAGTGGAATTCGTGATTCAGAAAACGGGTGCTCAGCGCTTCAGCGATGTCGCCAATGGCATTGTTGATGTAACTAGCCGTAACGCCACCCACAACCTCAAACGGGATGCTTTGCTGGGGGTAGATTTTGCCCCCATTAATACTTACGATGCTCAATTTGTAGTAACACCAACCGCCAGCGGAATTACCTCTTTTGAACAGCTTGCAGGTCGCCGAATTGGCGTGACTGCAAATACCACTTCTGAGGCAACTCTGCGAGAAAAGTTGAGTGCTTCGGGCATTAATGCGGAAATCGTAGCCTTAGATAGCTTCCAGACTCTATTTGATAGTTATATCAAGGGCGAATTGGATGCGATCACCGGCGATGGAGGTCTGATTATCTCTCGTCTTCTCACCTTACCCCCAGACCAGCGAGACCAGCATCAGCCCTTTCCAGAAGTCTTGGGAGAGGAGCCTTTAGCAATGGTGGTGGACGATAATCAATCCCAGTGGAAGGATGTGGTTTCTGGAGTTACTTATTCTCTTTATGAAGCGTTAGAACTGGGTTTAACTTCGGAAAATGTACGCCAGGAAATCAATAGCTCAGATCCAGTTGTCCGCCGCTTTTTGGGAGTGGAAGGAAATGTGGGTGAAAGTCTGGGTTTGTCGAATAATTTTGCTTTGAATGCGATTTCCGCAGTGGGGAACTATAGCGAGATGACTAACCGAAACTTCCCGGGTATTCCTGTTAGCCCTTTTGAAGCGCCTTATACCGAGGGCGGTGTCTTGTTCTCGGTTCCTTTTGCTTAATTGGCTTGAATCGGGGTGATTCATGAATCACCCTGACAACAATAAACCTTGAATATTGGCTAACGACACTGAATCCAATCTTTAGCCGGATAAATACTCAGACTAGACTCAGCTAGATGTTTGCGGGATTTGGGTGCAACGAAAAAAGTAACACAAAAATGTTTCTTCACATCTATCTTTCACCACCTTTAAAATCATGTCAAATTCTCAATCCGTTATTGCAACAGACATTCGGTATTGTCCAGAAGATATAGAGAAAGCATTTTGGCAGCTATGGCAGCAGAACCGAGATTATCTTTACCGTTGCTGTCTCAGGTGGATGGGAGGGAATTCTACTGATGCCGAAGAGGTGCTCAGTCGCGCCATGCTCAAAGCTTGGAATAAATTACCAGACTATGCCGAAAAAATCACCAACCTCCGAGCTTGGCTGCTTCGCTTAACCCATAATCTATGTATAGATATACACCGAGAACGCCGCCGGAAAGCAATGCAGATGGAGGATATTGAAGAAGTAGCTGCTACAGGAAATTCAGCATTTATTTCGGGTTTGAACTCTCCTGAAGAAGCACTTCTACATCATGAGTTGGGACAGTACATTCGCCGCGCTATTGATACTCTTCCTTCTCGATTACGCAATCCGTTTATCCTGCGTTACTGCCACCAGATTGCCTATCAAGATATTGCCCAACAACTTGCTCTCTCGCTCAATAACGTTTACAAGCGCATCCAACAGGCACGAGAGATTCTGCAAAAGCGTTTGAGCAGGTATTTGTCAGGGTTGGATGATGGTTTGTCAGATTCCTCGGAGTCGTCTAAAAAGGGGGACGTTGCCTTTAGCAGCGATGATTTTGCCACAGGGGTAGTGCCCCCGTGCCTACCGCGTCAAGATGGTGGGGCGATTCCCTACGGGATAGCTTCGCTTGACGCGGGGGGATTGCCCCGACAATTCGATGAAACGATCGCATCCGACTCGATCGCCCCCATCCCTCAAAACAGTGGCGAGACAATAAATTATCAGGTAACAGCAATATGTCTAGAAACACTACATTCCGGGTGGTATCCCTCACTCAGTCCTCTGGGGTGGAGTTGAATGCTTACCTGGTTGCAGACTCCAAGCCAACCCGACAAGAGCAGAAGCTGAAAACATTAAGTGAGTACGTGCAGCAGTATCCATCTGGGTGGAAGAAACGGTTGGAATTGGCGAATCTGCTGTATGAAATGGGTCATATCGAGCAGGCGGTTGAGGAATATCGCCAAGTAATAGATCGGCAGCAACCACCATCGATCGGCGTACACTTGCAATTGGCGAAACTCTTGCAGCTTATGGGACGAGAGGTTGAGGCAATAGCGGTTTATGAAAGTGCCTCGGCCCATGCACGCAATGAGGCGACTCGACAGCATATCAGCGGATCGATCGCACTCTGTAGAGATGACACTCAGGCAGCGATACTGGCTTTTGAGTCTGCGGCTTCCCTAGAACCAGATAATGCGGCTCACTGGCTGGCGTTGGGGCAGGTGCAAAGGGGGAGAGGGGATGCGGTTGCAGCTTTGCGATCGTTTGATCGGGTTTTGTCACTGAACCCGGATGATGTTGTAGCGCTGATTGACAGCTACGACGCGAGTCAGGCGGTGGGGAATGTGCGCCAAGCGCAGCGGCGGTTGAGCAAAGTGCTAGAGCTGGCTGCGGGTGATTTCCGAGCGCTCAAACGACTGGCGGATACTCGTTGCCGGATGAGATTGGTATCGGGTGAGGAGGGCAAACAGACTAAACAGATAATTAGTTCTGTGCTGCAACTGGCTCCTGATGCGGCGGATGCCCGCGAGTTGCTGGCATATTATCACGTTTTCCGGGGGGAGTCGGCTAACGGGGTTGGGGTGTTGGAACGGTTTACTGAGGAACACCCGAATCATCCTAGGGGTTGGTATTCCTACGGGCGTTACTTGTTTCACACGGGGGAATATCAGAAAGCGGCTGAGGCGATGCTGAAAGCTTATCGTCTGTATCCCCAGGATTGTGAAATTTATCGGGCGTTGTGTCAGATTTTGCCTGCTGCCTCTCCCCCAGTTGCTCTCGATCCCCCCTCCGCCCCTCTTAAAAAGGGGGGAACCAGTCTCAAAGTCGCCCTTGATAAGGGGGATTTAGGGCGATCGAACAATCAAGTAACCCTGGCATCAATAGTAGAAGAGATGCTCGATCGTTTTCCCGAACGTTGGAGTGTTTGGACGACGGCGGGGCGGGTGTTGGTGGAAAGTTTTCAGGAGATCGATCGAGGGTGTGGTGTCTCTGTGCGGGGGACGCAACTTGAACCGCAGTTACCTGATGCTTGGTTTAGTCACGGGCGGGTGTTGGTGCTGGCGGGGAAACACCGGGAAGCGGTGGAGGCTTTGGCGCAAGGATGGCAGTTGCTACCGGAAGAGGGGGGTTATCTGCAATCTGTGTCTGCTGCGGTGTGGCTGGGGGAGAGTTATCGAGGGCTGGGGGATGAGGTGGCGAGTCGGAAATGGTTGGAAAAGGCTTGTCAGTTCGCTCGGGAATTGATGGAGTTTGACCCGGCGATGGCTGGTTACTGGCAAGGAAGAGCGTTGTTGGGGTTGGGGGATGTGACGGAGGCTGTGGAAGCTTATCGAAGTGCGCTGAGTCGGCGGTTGCTCTACCCTTTTCGCGGGGAGGTTGAGGAGGCTGTGAAACGGTTGAAAGGTAAGAGGCGAAAGGGCGATCGGGCTAAAGCGTAGATCCTTGACTTCTTAGGGAAGTCGGGGATCTGAACCTCTCAGAGTGCATTTAGTTAGGAAAAAACAGCCTCTAACTCGAAAAATTCAGAAATTGACCTCTGGATTCGTCTTATGGGTGTAGAGACAAAAATAAAATTTAGTCTCGAATAAAAAGCAAAATCAAACTAATCTCAAAGGAGGCTAATTATGTTTCGTCGTAGATTCTAAAACCAATATTTTTTCAGCAAAACTACATTTCTAAGCTGATTAAATGTGATTTAAAGATGTAGGGTGGGCACTGCTCACTCTACATCTTTTGTTGCTGACCTTAATTCAATAACAAAATCTGGTGCAATGGGTAGAAATTATAGTTCTCGTATTTGAGGTAGGTTTTATAGAGTGCATTGAGTTAGGGAAATAGCCTATAACTCGAAAAATTCAGAAATTGACTTTGGGAATCGTCTTAAGGGTGTAAAAGTTCAACATAGCCAGTTAAGTACCCCACGAAGATAGACAACCCAATGGAAAAAGACAAGGCTTGATACCTTTGATTCCTATTATTCCTATAAAGTAAAAATATCCGCCGATTAGCACAGACACTTCGATTAATTTTCAGTATTATTACCGATGTCTTTTAGCGCGTGATCTTGTAACCAGTCACTCAGAAATATATCAATGAAGCAAAGATCCGACTTTTCCGACTTTACGATCCGACTTTTCCGACTGACAGGAGCAAGGTAGGGGAGTCATGATAGAGACATGGAAAGGATGCAGCCTCAAAAAAAGAGCAACTGAATCCAATCCAAACCTGGATAAATGCTACGTCAAAGCATAAATCGTGCCTGTAGACAAACTCCCATAACTCATGGAACTTATTTGGTTCTTTAAAACCCTCAACAAATACATTGCCTCCTACAAATGGCAATTCATTTTACTCTTTATCTGCCTGATATTCGACGCAGCATTCGATTCAGTCTTCCGAGCCAGCTTAAAATTTATCATCGATGCCGCCATCGTTCCCCAAAACTATAGTCTTCTGGTTCTAATCCTGTCATTGCTAGTTGTCGGAGCAATTCTATATGCCTGCATCGGTTTGCTAGGAATTTTCCTAGGAGCGCGTTTGGGCATTTTAATCACCAACAATATCCGACACTCTCTATTCCAGCATCTCCAAAGCCTTTCAATGGAGTTTTTTGGACGGCGTTCAGCCGGGGATATTGTCAATTGTCTCATCGCCGATGTCCAAAAGGTGGAAAATGGTGTAATTACAATGGGGCTGACAGTCCTTGTTTTAGAACTGTCTAACTTCCTATTTTCTCTGGTTTTCCTCTTCTTCCTCAACTGGCAATTAGCCCTGCTCAGTTTAATCGGTTTAACCATCTGCACAGTTGCCCCAGCAAAAATTGCCAGCATTGCCACAGAAGTCGGCTATAAGTTGCTGCAAAAAGAAGGACAGATTGCCAGCGTTATCGAAGAGAATATCCTCTCGCAAACCGTTGTCAAGATATTCGGGCTGGAAAACCAAATGACTGAGGATTTTGCCACCGATTTGAATGACTTAAAACAGGTTTATGTCCGCGCAACCTTTCTGTCCTACTTAGTACAGAAAGCTCCCATGATTGGTTTTGTCCTGACGCAGCTTATCGTTTTAAGTATCGGTGCTTTCATGACATACCAGAATATCATTTCCGTAGGCACTCTTGCCTCCTTTCAAGTTTTAATGCTAGGATTGAATCTCAATATCCTCGGTTTAACTTCGTCACTGCCTGCATTTATCGATGGACTAGCAGGGCTGCAACGCATCAGCGATATCTTATCAGAAACTCCGGCAATTCAGGATGCACCGGATGCGATTGATTTACCTCACTTTTTCAGCGATATTAACTTTGACAATGTTACCTTTAGCTACTCCCAAGATAGAGGAGGAGTTAAAAATCTATCCCTGAAGATTCGCCAAGGAGAATTCGCGGTATTTGTCGGTGAAAGTGGAGCAGGAAAAAGTACAATTGTCAACTTGCTGACGCGATTTTATGACCCGGATAAAGGACGCATTCTGTTTGATGGAATTGATTTGCGTCATGCCACAGTACGCTCCCTCCGCTCTCAAATTGGACTGGTTTCTCAGGATGTAATTCTCTTTAATTGCTCCGTGCGGGAAAACATCCGCATGGGCTACCTACAAGCCACTGACGAACAAGTCGAAGCCGCAGCCAAAGCCGCCGAGATTCACAAATTTATTTTGTCCTTACCCCAAGGCTACGACACACTTGTTGGTGACAGGGGCGGACAGTTATCCGGGGGACAACGGCAAAGAATCGCTTTAGCTAGAGCCTTGGTGAGAAATCCAGCAATTCTGATTCTGGATGAAGCCACATCCGCCCTCGACCCCGCCACAGAAGCCGAAATCCTCGCCACCATCGAGCGCATCACCAAAGAACGCACCGTAATTTTGATCACCCACCGGATGGCCCATGCCTTGCGTGCGGATGTCATGTACGTGCTGGAAAACGGCGGCTTGGTTGTTAGCGGTTGACACACAGATTTGACCTGTACTGAATATTTTGGAGTTAAAAATTATGACCGGCACAAATGATTACAAATGGCTAATTCCCTCTTCTCATAACCTAGGCTCGAAATCTCTTGAAGAAGAGAAAGAGATGTGGGATAAAAGCCACGAAGATTATACCAACACCGCTTTCAGCATCACCCAAGACCCCAAAATCTGCAAAAACTTAATCCGTCCAGAGCGTTCTCCCGGCTATGATATTCCCAACTCGCCTGACATCAAAGTCCTAATTCCCGGTTGCGGCTCGGAAATTTATCTTCAGAAAACCTTACTAGAATTTTGCCCCCAAATTGGACAAATCTACTGTACCGATTTTTCCAAAACAGCGATTGAAAAAGCACAAGCAGACTGGAAAACTGCAGATGGAGATTCCCGACTGAACAATCAGCAAATCGTGTTTGAGCAAGTAGACTCCACGCTAATCACCGAACAAAAACCGGAGTGGAACGATAAATTTGATTACGTCCTACTCGCAAATTCCGTGGTTTCCAGTGAGGATAAAACCAACCGCGAGATGATACGGGAATTTGGTAAAGTTCTCAAGCCAGGTGGCAAGATATACGGATATTTCCCAACCACGTTATGCTTTTTAGAAATTGCCTATTTTAGTCGCAAACACGCTCACTGTGTTACAGAGGGATTTATCGATGTCTACGGCAATAAAGTTTGGGATGCTGAGTGGCAAGAGGCCCAGATTTATTACACTCCCTTGCGGTTAAATCGCATCTTTAAAGAAGCGGGATTGCAACAACTCAGTTTGGAGATGCAGTTTTTGGACTATGAGCCTTTTGTTTCGATGTTTAAAGAGATGATCGAGCATGACGACCCGGATATTTTTCTCTGGCATCTTCTAGTTCGTTATGAAAAATAGGACTTAGGTATTTGGGCGAAGCATCGAGCGAGATGCTTCGTTTCACTCAGCATGACACATAGGATTTGTGTAAGTAGGGACACGGCGAAAGCCTTTGTCCCTCTTCGTGTCAACAACTAGGTTAAACCCGCAGTCCGGCAAGGGTTGAAACCCCTGCCTCAAAGAAGACAGTCCTCGCTATGAGGACTGAAAAACTCATTAGTCCTCATAGCGAGGACTTTAGCTATAAGCCCCGTGGAATTCATTCCCTGGCGGTCTGGCGGACTGGCGACTGTCAGCGGTGAGTTGTGGTTGAGGTTAAACTCTAGAATATTGAAATTAACAGAGGCCAGAAGTACGATCGCCCTTTTGAAGAGAAATGTATCGAAATAGAAGCGCGATCGCAACTTTATTTTTTCTACCCTCCGATAACTCCCCACATCCCGATGGTTTCCCAACTACGCTTCAACTATCAAAGTAATGTTGTCAAGTCTCGCGACGCGAACCACGTCACCCGGTTTCAAAGTTATTTTTCGTTAGCGAAGCCCTCAAAGAGGATCGCACTTAGCCGGCCACCAACTGCTTTGGAAGCGGACGAGACCGCATTTATCATGCCGAATTTATTCTCGTTAACAATCTGACTTCTGATTATTATTTGAGCGGTGTATACAGTATTTTAGGCGTTTTTTACCGGATCTTAGGCGAAATAAATCAACCCATAGAATGCCATCAAATCTCAGAAATCAAAGCTACTAAATATTTGCAAATTATAGCGAAAAGCAGCGAGCCGGAAAACGGCAAACAAGCTAATCTGGAATTCTGGAAAGTTAACTCTGCCATTAATATAGGTTTTTGTCAAATAGAAACGTGCGAATTAAAAGCAGCTATGGAGATATTTGTCAAGCTGACAAATTCGCGGGACGAAATCGGGAGTAATAGCTATTCGATCGATGTCGGGTTAGCTTTCCTCAACTCCTGTATCGGAACCCAAAAAGAGGCGGAAGAACTCGCCGAAAAACTTTATGCCGATCGGGAAAACAGTCAGTTGGTGGGTACGGGATACAAGTTAGTTTTTCTCGCCGCCACCTATCAAAACCTGCCAGAGACAGACAAAGCTTTGAGCTTGTACCGCCAAGCGATCGCGATCGCCGACCAAAACCAGTACAGCAGCATCAAAGCCAAATCTCTCAGCGGTATAGCGCTGTACCGAGAACCGGGAGAATTTGACCGAGCCCTGCTGCACCATCCAGAAGCAATCGAAATAGTCGATCGAGCCAGCGCTAAATTAGACCGAGCCGAAGCTTGCTATCAACTAGCACTAACAGAACAAAAACTGGGTAACATCAAGAAAACCCAAGAAAATTTTGACCGCGCCATTCAAGTGTTCAGCGAAATCGACGCTAGCAAACAAGTAGAAAAAGTACAGTTAGCCGCGACCAAAAAACTGAAAAAATACCTAATTAATCGAGCAATAAATCATAAAATAGATACAATAAACGAAAGAACAACCATAAACTTTGTAGAGATGAAACTAAAACGATTGGGACACGTAGCCGTCTGCGTGCAAGACATAGAGAAGTCTGCTGAATTCTACCGCAACTTGGGCATGGAGTTAGTCTGGAAAGATGCAGACTGGGCTTATTTGAAAGCAGGAGAGGACGGATTGGCGCTGTTGAGTCCGAGTTACGACCAAGCAGGGCCACATTTTGGGTTTGTATTTGACGATCGTACCGAAATGGAATCCGCCTACGAACAACTCAAAGCCGATGGTGTTTCCGTCACCCACATCCACGAACACCGCGACGGTACTGCATCCTTCTACGGCAGAGATCCAGATGGGAACGGTTTTGAATATCTTTACGAACCGGCCTGACAATTCTAGGGCTTACGAATCAAAACCCAAGAAACCGGGTTTTTAACGGTTTCTGCGAGTTGCAGTGCGTCTTCTCGACAAAAACCCGGTTTCTGAACACGTGCGCGAACTAAGGGATGAGAATTAAATAAAATCCACTTTCCATGACTGTTGTGGGATGGGCCTGAAAGCCCGTCCTTTCTGGGCGGGCTTTCAGGCCCACCCCACAAGAAAAAAGGGAAATTATTTAATTGACGATCCTAAATTAAGTAAGCGCCCAGAAAAAAATAGAATACCCAGATACCCGGTTGGGCGTTCCTTCTTCCGTTCCCGGAACATCCCTACAACTCCCCGAATAATCTGAGGTACTCACACCGAGGCTTCTCAAGTAAGGTGCAGGCTGTGAATCCAAAATATATCCACAACTTCCGAAAATCGGCTCGATAATCTAAAATCTAAAATCTAAAATCTAAAATCCTCATGCTGCAGAGAATACAAGTCAGAAACCGCTGGAAATCAATTTTCAAACCCTGGGAAGAAGCAGACCCTTGGCTGTTTGGCGCTTGCATCGCCCTCACCATCTTCGGGGGAGTCATGATCCGCAGCGTCGAAATCAACCAGGGGCTGATCGACTGGTGGCGGCACTGGATAACTGGGGCAGTTGGTTTGTTCCTCGCTATCATCATTTCCCGATGCCGTTACCAAACACTGATTGAGTGGAAATGGCCAATTTATATATTAATCAATTTGTCCCTGATCGCAGTGCGGTTTATCGGTACTACAGGGCTCGGTGCCCAGCGGTGGATCAACATCGGCGGCTTTTACCTGCAACCGTCAGAATTTGCCAAAGTAGGCATGATTATCACTTTAGCAGCTCTCCTGCACGACAAGACTGTCCCCACGGTGGGTAATATGTTGAGGATGCTGGCGATTATGGCTGTACCCTGGGGATTGATCTTTGCGGAACCAAATTTAGGTACTTCCTTAGTCTTCGGCGCGATCACAATGGGGATGTTTTACTGGGGAAATGTCAATCCCGGCTGGCTAATATTGCTATTCTCTCCTCTCATCTCAGTTCTCCTCAATAACCTGTATACACCGATTTGGGTAGCCTGGGTAGTTGTTGCAGGTATTATCGCTTGGCGAACCCTGCCTTGGCCCTGGTTGGGGACTTTCGGTGCTGTGTTGGTGAACGTTGTTTCTGGACAAGTCGGACAGCTTTTTTGGAATGTACTCAAGGATTATCAAAAAATGCGTCTGACAGGTTTTTTAAACCCAGAGAAAGACCCTTTAGGTAGCGGATATCATTTGATTCAATCTCGGATTGCTATTGGGGCCGGGGAACTCAAAGGCAGGGGTTTGTTTCAGGGAACGCAAACTCAGCTTAACTTTATTCCCGAACAGCATACAGACTTTATCTTTTCAGCTATTGGCGAAGAATTGGGGTTTATTGGCTGTATTTGCGTGCTGTTTGTTTTCTGGTTAATTTGTTTCCGGTTGGTGACGATCGCTCAAACTGCTAACGATAATTTTGGTTCTTTGCTGGCGATCGGCGTACTGTCAATGTTGATTTTTCAGGTATTCGTAAATATTGGGATGAACATTGGCTTGGCGCCGGTTACGGGCATTCCGCTGCCTTTCCTAAGTTACGGGAATGCGTCGCTGCTGAGTAATTTTCTCGGCCTGGGACTGGTGGAGGCTGTGGCCAGCCAGCGACAGCGCAAGAAGCGTTGGAATTAGGTCATTGGTAATGGGTAATGAGTTTTGGGAATGCGATCGCCCTTTTGATTTCTTTCGAGAGATTCTGCGGGCGATCGCCTTTTTTGTCGATCGGCCGCATCTAAATGTTACGCTTCCTGAGCGGAGCCTTTATGACAGTCTAGTTTGATAAAATTATTGTGAGGCGCGCGCGAGAAACCGCCCCCAAATAAAATTTAGTAATGAGAATTAAATAACTTCCACTCTTGAAAGTGGGATGGGCTCTTATAGCCCGTCTTTTAAGGACGGGCTATAAGAGCCCATCCCACAATAACAATTAAAATTATATAGCGGTTCTCAGAAAGATTCGCGGACGTAGTTGGGCCCCGGCCCTATACGTTATTATGGTTATATAAGGTGTCATTCCTACCTCATCTTTTTGAGAACCGCTATAAGTTATTTAAGTCCCGATTCTTAGAGGTTCAACAGCTTAAATACATCAAATTAATTAAACCACTCCTGACGCAAACAATAAATGCTTTTGTGCGCTATGGGTAAGCAACTATGTGTGCAGCGGACGCCCAACTGAGGACGTTATCAATGCCTGAAACCCCTTGTTATTATTACATCTTTTTTTCTTCTTCCTTCTTCCTTCTATCCTTTACATCCGCTACATAATCCGTTGCCGAACTTCCTTCGCCTCTGATTACTCGTTCATATTCTTGTAAGTAGCAACAGCCGAAGGCGAACTCCGGTTTAAATAACGGAATATCCAATACTTAAATACCGTATCCAAGATCACTGGAAACGTTGCAATGAACAAAAATATGAACTGCCTATTTTCTGGCAGTCCCAAATGCCTCGATAAACCTTCGAGAATTACTTCCCAACCGTGAGGCGAGTGGAATCCCACAAACACATCCGTAAACAAAATAATTACGAAAGCTTTCGCACTGTCGCTGAGGCCGTAAATCACATCGTCCATAAAAGACTTTAAAATCTCAATCTCTTTCTTGTTAGTGACGATAATCGCGGCAAAAGCCATGCAGGAAATCAAATCGGCAAAAATATTTTTAATGGCTCCACCACTTTCAGCGCGGTATTCCTCCGCTAGTTCAACTGCTTTCGCGGCAATTTTATTTTCCGTTTCCTCTAAAGAAAGCGAGGGAGCAATGCCTATTAACCTTTCAAATTTGAGGCGCTGCTCAAATCTCTCCAGTTCTTGAAATGCTTCTTCTTCCAGGTTAACATTTATGAAAAGTGGAGCATTTTCTTGACCTCTAAAATTGTCAACTATCGGGCCGACTAGAAAGTTTTTGGAGATTTGATTCGTCAACAGCGGAACTAAAATCAAAAGCAAAATAAATCTGAGGGAAATAATTGTTTTTACTTTGGAATTGCGAAAATTCTTGACTACTTCTTTTTCAGCTCCAGGGTCTAAATCTTTAGTGATTCGATTTAAAGTTCCCAAAAGCGATCGCGGTAATAAATTTACTTCTTCATAGTTAGTGTCAACCTCACCATCGTGAATTTGAACAGAATTAGCTGAACCTTTATTTTTTGGATCGGGTGGAGAACTGCTATTTGTAGATTTTGCCTGCAGATTTACTGAACTGACAACCGGAACAATTGCCGTCGATCTACTATTATCAATATACTTGTAGATAACTCCATCAATAAACTTTAGCTTCTCAAATATAAGGGATTCTCTATCTTTATTGTTGAGATGTAATCCGTGGTGGTGATAATCAGCGCTGTGCCCAGTTTTGGGTTTAGCCCCCACTCGCTCCGGCAGTTCCAAAAAAGAACGGCTAGCATTAAACTCAACCATTCGGGTTTGGATGACCTTGAGGTATTTTTGCAGTTCGGATTTAAAGTAAGACAGGGTGCTTTGTCCGTAATCTCCCGATCGCTCAGAGATTTCTTGACCGCCAAAATGCTCGTCTTCGATCGCCTTAATTGCTAACGCAGCATCGTAGGCCTGTTCTAGAGCCCTCTCAGGCGTTTCTCGATACCATTGGTGAAGGCTGTAGAGATATTTTACAATCCTGTTCCACGGAGAAGTATTCATAGCTAAAGCTGGTTAGTTGGCTGTAGACATTAGTGATTAAAGTATTCACGGTATGGTAACAAATTTACATAAATTGAGAACTGCCACCCAAGATTCAATTTGGATTGTCGGATCTGCCCGCAGCGGCAAAACCACTCGCTTAGTCGAGCAGTTCTGCATTTGGAGCAAAACTGTCAAGCTTCTACCTGCAACAGTTTCAGGGCGATCGATCTCCGGGCGGCGGCGGGCTGGACAAACTGCCCCAGCAATTTTAGTATTAGCAGCTAACGGAGACAACCGGCTAGAATTAGCCGATCGCATCGCCGTCGCTACCGAAGGAAAATATACCTTTCACTCCACAACGCCCTTCGGTTTTTTTGAGCAGGAAGTATTGTTATTTTGGCCCCTGCTAGTTCAGTCGCTGGATTTGAGAGCTCAATTTCCCCTACGGCTGCAACCTGAAACAGAACTGGAACTTGCCGCGAGACTCTGGCGTCGCGAACTAGACGAAGGCATTTTGCAAAAAACAGGGGTAAGTCCAAATCGAATGGTGCGTCGAACACTAGACTTATTACAACTTGCTGCTGTCAGCGGTACGCCGAGAGAAGAGATTCCCAGCATTCTGGAACAGGGATTTGCTGGTGAGGGCGGCTCGACAAACCTGTGGACTAGCATGGGAGAGTTGCTGGAAAGGTGGCGGGAATGGTGCTTGACGCGGGGACTCCTGACTTACGGGATTGTTTGCGAACTCTACTGGCGCTATTTGTTGCCGGATGTCAGTTACCAGCAGCATTTGGCCTCTAGATACCAAGCTGTCATTGCAGACGATGTTGACGATTATCCGGCGATAAGTTGCCATTTGTTCGATCGAATGCTCGACTTCGGTGCAGCGGGGGCGTTCTCCTACAATCGGGATGGAGGGGTGCGTTTGGGCTTGGGGGCTGACACGGAATACCTGGCCCGACTCGAAAACCGCTGTCAAACTGTGGAAAATTTGGACGCAAAAGCGGGTTTAGCCCCAGAGATTGGAGAGTTAGCGGTAAGTTTAGCAGTTAATTCTGAGGGTTTTTATCCTTTAGGCTTGAGTTTGCCCGGTAAAGTTCGATCGCTCCAAACCACTTCCCGGGCTCAACTGCTGCGAGAAACTGCCGAAATCATCGTAGATGCGGTGAAGTCAGAAGCCGTGGAACCACAGGAAATCGCCGTAATTGCCCCTGGGATGGATGCGATCGCCCGTTACAGTTTAACGGAAATTCTGGCGCGAGATGGTATCGCCGCCGTATCTCTCAACGATCAGCGTCCCCTCTCGACTACCCCAGAGATTCGAGCTTTGCTGACTTTGTTAGCCTTAGTTTATCCGGGACTAGGCCGTTTAGTCGATCGAGACGGCGCAGCCGAAATGCTGGTAGTGTTGGGAAGCCAGAAACACGGGGAAATGGAACCTGAAGATTCCAACCTTATGTTCAATCTAAAATCCAAAATCCAAAATCCAAAATCGATCGACCCAGTGAGAGCAGGTTTAATCGCCGATCACTGTTTTTGTCCAGATATCGATCGACCTCAATTGCTGCCAATTACAGCCTTTCCCCGCTGGGACAGACTGGGACATCGAGCAGCCAGGGCCTACGAGCACATTGTCGAGTGGATCGAACAACAGCGATCGCAACAGCAGGAGCGGCTGTTGCCGAGCCCAATTGCCCTACTCGATCGAGCAATCCAGAAATTTCTCATGAACGACAGATACCTGCCCTACGATCGGCTAGCAGCCCTGCGCGAGTTAATGGAAACCGCCACCCACTACTGGGAAATCAACGGGCGAATGCAGCGCGTAGAACCCACAAACGGCGGCGACTCAGAAACCATCGCCCGGTTCATCCAGTTGTTGCGCCAAGGAACCGTCACCGCCAACCCCTTTCCAGTGCGTCCCGAAGGCCCAGCAGCCAGAGCCGTCACCCTCGCCAACATCTTCCAGTACCGCAGCAGTCGCCGCGCCCACAAATGGCACTTTTGGCTGGATGCCGGCTCGCCCCTGTGGCTGAGCGGCGGTGCGGCGACATTGTTTGGCGCTCCCTTATTTTTGCGATCGCAACAGGGGCGTCCCTGGGAAACCGAAGAGGAAACAGCGGCCGACCAACAGCGACTGCGGCGAATTCTGCTAGATTTGTTAAGTCGCTGTTCCCTGCTTTACCTTTGCCACAGCGAACTATCCGTCAGCGGACAAGAACAAACCGGGCCGCTTCTGCCCCTAATTAACAGCTCTGTTTCTTGTCAGCAGTCAGCATAAGGCATTCACTTCTGCAGGCAAAAGGCAAATCTGTATTCAGCATTCGACATTCGGAAAGAAAAAATTATGACGGCGAAGATTTTTATTTTTTCTGAGTGTGGATAAATAAACCGGGCTGACTCCAAGCCCGACTTCTAGGTTCTCTCGAACTGGCGCGATATTAAAGTATACCCAACATAGGCATCAAAACGTGCAATCATTAATATTTTGATATCGAAAGATGCTCGGCTTAAAAAATATCTATAGCCGTGGCAGTTTTGATTTAGTATGTTAGAAATGATGGGGTTATTAATCAATTTTAAGCCACATTTGTGGCAACAAACTGATACTAATCAGTTCTTAAAGTAAATCGGGATCGTCGTTTAAAGGAGCCAAAATAATGCCAAGTGCAGTGCCATTAGTAATTATACCACCTCCAACACCAACACCAGAACCAGAACCAGAGACGCCAGAACCAGAGACGCCAGAACCAGAGACGCCAACACCAACACCAACTCCGACTCCGACTCCAACACCAACACCACCTCCCTCCGGGGACGACACCTTTGGTGGCATAGACGACACATTGGGCGGAGGCCAAGGTACCTCGCCTGCCGTCATCGGCGGCGTAGTCCGCGGCACAGAAAGCAACGACTCCTTAGCTGGCAGTCCCGGCCCAGACGTGATTTCCGGGCTGCAAGGCAACGACACCTTGCAAGGAGTCGGAGGCGACGATTTACTATTTGGCAACGACGATGACGACGTGCTGTTCGGCAATGAGGGCAACGACGTTCTTGACGGCGGTTCAGGACTCGATACCCTGTACGGAGGCAAAGACAACGACTCCCTCGATGGGGGAAATAACCCTGACCTGCTGTACGGCAATGACGGTAACGACACGGTAATCGGAGGCGAAGGCAGAGACACGGCTTACGGCGGCAAAGGCAGCGACAGCTTGCGCGGGGGATCTGGCGACGATAGCTTTTTGGGCGATCGAGGCGACGACATCCTCTGGGGCGACCAAGGCAACGACTCGCTCTTCGGTGGCGACGGCGAAGACTTGCTATTTGGCAACGAAGGAGGCGACTGGCTCTACGGAAACGCCGGCGGGGACACAATTTTTTCCGGCGACGGCGATGACATAGTATTTGGCGGTGACGGCGACGACATCGTGGACGCCGGTGCTGGCAACGACGTTATTTGGGGCGAAGCAGGCAAAGACGTAGTGGCAGGAGGCGAAGGCAGAGATGTCTTCGTCATCGGTGCATTCAGTTCCCCCAGCGGCAGCAGCGACGGCACTAACGCGGCATTTATCACCACAGGCGGGCCCGATCTCGCCGATGCCGACATTTTCACAGACTTTCGCCAAGGGGAAGATTTAATCGGGTTAAGTGGCGACCTCAAGTTTGAAGATTTGGTAATCTTCCAAAGCACCGAAACCAAAGCCGGCAGTACGATTATTCGCAACGGCGTCAGCGGCGACTTTTTAGCAGTATTGCCCGGAGTAGACAGCAGAACCCTAGGACGAAGCTCATTTGTAATTGCCCCCACAGTTCCCGGCAGCGCAACTCCGCTTCCCCTACCGACGCCGACACCGACAGACAGTCCGACGCCGACGCCGACACCGACGCCGACAGACAGTCCGACACCGACACCGACGCCGACACCGACGCCGACTCCGACACCGACGCCAACACCGACACCGACACCCCCAGACGAGCCGGTGCCGATGTTCCCGGGGTCGCCGACGCCGACGCCGACAGCCAGTCCGACGCCGACAGCCAGTCCGACGCCGACACCAACACCGCCCATCTTTAACCAACCTCCAAGAGCCGTTAACGATAACTTCACCACGGTTGCGGGTCAAGAACTCAGTTTCAACGTTCTGTTGAACGACACTGACCAGGAACAAAGCGCTCTGACTGTAACGACTTTTGCTCCAGCAAGCAAAGGGAGCCTGGTTCCAGTGGGCGGTGGCGTATTCAAGTACACCCCGAATCCGGGCTTCTCGGGTACTGACAGCTTCAGCTACTCGATCTCAGACGGCAGCGGCGGCACCAGTAAGGCGGTAGTAACCATCAACGTCAGTAGCCCGCCGCAGCTAATAATTAACGACGGTGTGGTGGTTGCAAAAAGTAATCCTACCCAGACAATCACTGCCGCCGATTTGTTAATCACAGATCCCGACAACAGCCCCTTGGAAATCGTTTACACGATTACCAAAGCCCCCGATGCTAGCAGAGGTTTTGTCCAAAGGGGTAGCACGTTTCTCAACGTGGGCGGCAAATTCAGCCAAGACGATATCAACAACAACATCGTCAAATACAACTTGCTGGCAGAAGGCGGCAGCGACAGTTTTACGTTTACAGCCTCCGACGGGTCTGCAACTATCGGGCCGGCATCCTTCAGCATCACGGTGGTGGATAATATTGTCGATCGCAGCGCACTCCCGGCCAGCAGCTTTACAGGTAGCAACCTCAGCGACTTCATCCTGGGCGGGGCCGGCGACGATACCCTCTCTGGGGGCGACGGCAACGACATCATGGATGGCAGTGGCGGCAACGACCTCTTATTCGGTGAAGCTGGCAACGACTCGCTGGTGGGTGCGATCGGCAACGACACCGTTGACGGCGGACTCGGGAACGACACCCTAGACGGCGAAGACGGCATAGACTCGCTCATCGGCGGACTCGGCAACGACCTGATGTTCGGCGGCAATGACAATGACATCCTAGGCGGCGGTGACAACAACGACACCATTGACGGCGGCACAGGCAATGACTCGATGTTGGGAGAATCCGGCGACGACTCGATACTTGGAGGCACCGGCACCGACACCTTATTGGGGGGAATTGGCGACGACTCCCTCGACGGCGGTGCAGGCGACGACATCATCGACGGTGGATTGGGCAGAAACTTGCTCGACGGCGGTATCAATAACGATTCCATCTTGGGCGGCGACAACGATGACACGATTTTGGGTGGAGAAGGCAGCGACACGGGACTCGGAGGTTCCGGCAATGACTACGTGTTGGGCGAGGCCGGCAGCGACTCCCTCGACGGCCAAGCGGGCGACGACACTCTCGACGGCGGTGCCGGCAGTGACTGTCTCAGCGGCGCCTTCGGCAATGACTTGGTATTGGGCGGCGATGACAACGACTCGCTTTCCGGGGGTGCCGGCAATGACATTTTGGGCGGTGGCAACGGTTCTGACTTGCTCACGGGCGATGCTGGCAATGATTTCTTCTACTACGAAACTCCCAGCGAAGGCGTGGACGTGATTGCTGACTTTAACGCTAACGGCAGCGAGACAGACAGATTTTTGTTCAGGTCGTCAAATTTCGCAGGTTTAACCAACTCAGGAACTACTCTCGATTTCACCAGTTTTATCGTCAGGAATATCGGGTCTAGCGGCGACGACATTAGCAAGCAATCAGTCATTTTGTTTGAATCTAAATTTGACAACGCTCAAGCAATAAATGCAGTGTTGAAGAATCAAAACGGTTCGAGCAAAACGGGAGCTTTCTTCGTGTACCTGAACAATACTTTTAACAAGTACGTTCTCGGCTTCGACCCGAATGTGGCAGATGACAGTCTCCCAGCTTTCGATTTGGCAGTGTTGAATTCTATTCCTACAGTGCCAGGAGCGCTCAGCACCGTCATTACTGCATCTGACTTTAAGTTTATTTAGTAGTTTTTGAGTAGCGTCGCAAGGAGTCGGAACAATGCCAAGTGCAGTACCACTAATTTTTCTCGAAGGGCGGCTACCCGATGAAAACGCGGATAGTTTGGATAGCGGCACGGTGCCGCAGCCTACGCCGTCGCCGGGAACGGAGCCGATGATGACGGGGACGGAGCCGATGATGACGGGGACGGAGCCGATGATGACGGGGACGGAGCCGATGATGACGGGGACGGAGCCGATGATGACGGGGACGGAGCCGATGGTGACGGGGACGGGCCCGGACATTTCGATCACCCCGGTGCCGCGGCCACCTCTGACAGTTCCGACGCCTCCCCCAGAGCCACTTTTTGTCGATGGCTTAGTTGTCGCAAATGAGGGCAGTAACTATTTAATCGGCAGCTTGTTCAATGACACGATTGCCGGGGGTGCCGGCGACGACACACTTTTGAGTCGGGACGGAGACGATCTACTCAGGGGCGAAGACGGTAACGATTCTCTCAACGGCGGCGCTGGTAAAGATATTGTTGAGGGCGGGCGCGGCAATGACACGGCGCGGGGCGGCAAAGGCGATGACTTGGTTTCTGGCGACGAGGGCGGTGACGTAGCTTTTGGCGACCAGGGCAACGATCTTGTCTTGGGTGCTGAAGGCAACGACTCGCTGTACGGCGGTAAAGGCAATGACTGTCTGCGCGGCGGTGGGGAGGACGACCTGATTTTTGGCGACAAGGGCAGTGACACTGTTTTTGGCGACACGGGTAACGACTGCCTGATAGGTGGCGCTGGCAATGATATTTTGTTGGGTTCCGAGGGCGGGGATGTTATCACCGGCGGTGTTGGTAACGATACTGGTGATGGGGGCGAGGGTGATGACCTGCTCTTCGGGGGCGATGGCAATGATTCTTTGTCTGGAGATGCTGGGGATGATATTCTTTCGGGCGATCGCGGGTCTGATACTCTGACAGGAGGCGAGGGATCGGATATCTTTGTTCTCGGTAGGGTGGGCACGTCGCCCGGTAGCAACGGGTTTCTCACTACTGGCGGCCGCGAAATCGGCGATGCTGATGTAATTAGAGATTTTAATGCGGGAGATTCGATCGGTCTGGCTGGAGGTCTGAACTTTACAGAGTTAGAAATTTTCCAAGGCCAAGGCTCGAATTCTAGCAACACGATTATTAGGGACAGGCGAACTGGGGAATTTTTGGCGGTGTTGATTGATGTTCGATCGAACTCGCTAGATGAATCTCGGTTCACTACAGCTCAAATACCCCGCGTAGACGACAATCCTTTCACCATTGAGGGGACAAGTCCTTCTCCGACTCCGGCACCGGGGACAACACCTTCTCCGACTCCGGCACCGGGGACAACACCTTCTCCGACTCCGGCAACGGGGACAACACCTTCTCCGACTCCGGCAACGGGGACAACACCTTCTCCGACTCCGGCAACGGGGACAAGTCCTTCTCCGACTCCGGCAACGGGGACAAGTCCTTCTCCGACTCCGGCGACGACTCCGACTCCGGCGACGACTCCGACTCCGGCGACGACTCCGACTCCGGCGACGACTCCGACTCCGGCGACGACTCCCACTCCGGCGACGACTCCCACTCCGGCGACGACTCCGACTCCGGCAACGAGTCCGACTCCGGCACCGACTCCGAGTCCAACTCCATCACCGGGGACAACTCCGAGTCCAACTCCATCGCCGGGGACAACTCCGAGTCCAACTCCATCGCCGGGGACATTGCCGACACAGGTTCCGAGTCCGAGTCCGAGTCCAAGTCCGACTCCGACTGCGGGCGGGACAACTCCGAGTCCGATCCCTTCCATAGTCCCGACTCCAACTGCGGCGCCCCCAACTCCTCCGCCTTTGGGCGGGGGGCCGACTCCGCCGAGTTTTACATCTCCGACTCCTAACCAGCCGCCGATCGTGGAAGCGGGCAAGACGGTGACTGGTTTGCAGAATTTGCCTCTTTCTCTGAGCATTTCGGCGCCCAGCGACCCGGAGGGCCAGCCGCTGTCGATCGCGGTAGTCGGACTTCCCAATCCTACTTTCGGTCAGGTAATTACGGGTACGAACCCGATCGCCGTGAACCAAAAGTTAACCGTTCAGGATTTACTCGGGCTGACATTCCAACCTGGAACAAACGCGATCGGGCAAGCCGGTTCTTTCAGCTACAGCGTAGCTGACGACCAAGGCGGCACCGCAGCAGCGTCAGTGGCGATTAACATCAATTCTTTCGATACCTCCGTAACTGTTCCAACTATCCTGTCGCCGATTGCTGTCGATGACGGCATCGTCTTTACCAATACGAATAATTTGCTGCCCACTTTCATCGACGTACTGGCGAACGATTCCAGCCCACAAAAAGGGACACTCAGCATTATCAATGTCAGCACACCGCAACTGGGCGTAGCTGTAAATCTTGTCTCTCAAGTGCAATTCATCCCCGGCAACGTAGCGGGTACAACTGCTTTCACCTACAGCGTCAGCGACGGATTCGGGACAGTTCCGGGCGTAGGTACTGTCACCGTTCAAATCTTGCCGGCTGATAGCGGGCCTAACAATTTAGTGGGGGGTTCTTTGCCGGACAATTTGGACGGTTTGTCGGGCAGCGATACTATTGATGGTCAAGGCGGCAACGATACGATTAACGGCGGTTTGGATAACGACGTGCTCGTAGGCGGCCTCGGCGCAGATACCATGACAGGGGGCGGCGGCAGCAATCTATTCCGCTATACCAGCCCTGCACAAGGTGGGCCGGCTTTTGATGCCGCTTCTTCGGCGGCGATCGAGGCTGCGATCGCGGCGGGCGGATACGATGTGATTACTGATTTTAGCGGTCTCGGTGTGCCGATCGCCGATCAGTTTAATTTTGCCCCCGGATTTGCCAATCTCAGCGGTAACACCCAAGTTCTGCTGAATGTGCAGACAACGGTTTCTGCAAATATTCTGGGAGGAACTGCTTTCTTGTTTGCCTACGATTCCGGCGGCAATACTTACATCATTTATGACGGCAATGGCAATAACCTCACCGGCAGCGATTCTCGCATTTTGGCGAAGTTAAATGGTGTAACTGGGGTTTCTGCTCTTTCGGAATTTGACTTAACGTTTATCTAGGAAGATAAGAGGTTTGAAACCGCAGATAAACGCGGATAAACGCCGATTTTCTTGGCAGTTTATCCGCGTTTATTTGCGTTCATTTGCGGTGAAAAATCAAATCCGATTATCTTCAGAAAACAATCCCAGCAAAGGCAAGAGAATAGCGCCGAAATTTGAGAAAAATCAGAGGTTTGAAACCGCAGATAAACGCGGATAAACGCCGATTTCCTGGGCAGTTTATCTGCGTGAATTTTTGTTCATCTGCGGTGAAAAATTAAATCTGATTATCTTCAGAAAACAATCCCAACAAAGGGCCGAGAATAGCGCCAAAAACAAAGCCACCAGCGTGGGCCCAGTAGGCAACTCCCCCGGATTCCATGCCGACACTTGCCGGGGCATTCAAGGACGCCAGGCCGCTTAATGCTTGCTGTGCAAACCAAAATCCTAGAAAGAAGAAAGCGGGGACTCTGACGGTGGTAATAAAGATTCCCAAGGGCAGCAGTGTCAGAACTTTGGCTTGGGGATATCTGAGAATGTAAGCTCCCATGACGCCTGCGATCGCGCCGCTAGCACCCAGGGAAGGAATGGCCGATGCTGAGGAAAAAAACCACTGAGTTAGTGATGCTAAAACGCCGCAAGTAAGGTAAAATATTATAAATTTGACGTGTCCTAAACGGTCTTCTACGTTGTTGCCAAAAATCCACAAAAATAACATATTTCCGGCAATGTGGAGAAAGCCTGCGTGCAGGAATTGGGAGCTAATTAGTGTCGTCCATTCGGGAAATGGCGAAACTGGCAGAGCAACCCGACACATATTGCTTAACTGGCAAGGAATTACGGCCCAAGAGTAGAAAAATTCGGTTAATTGTCGATCGCCCAAACTGAGTTCGTACAAAAATACTAATATGTTTGCGGCAATCAGCCCGTAGGTGACGTAGGGAGTGATAGTAATTGGATTTTCATCGCGTAAGGGAACCACAGCCTTTTTTTCCTCATCAAAATATTGGCAACACAGTAGCGCATTTATAGCCCATGTGTCTCCTGTCTAAAGGAAGAGGGGACAAGCCAATCGATTTTAGATTTTAGATTTTAGATTTTGGATTTAAAGAATTGAAGATTTAAAGAATTGAAGAAAGCGACCTCATATCATTTCCGGTCGAGGGAACGCGATTGTTGTAGGGGCGGGTTCACCAACAATACCTGCCAATAATTGACAATCTCAAAAACCCGCCCCGACCGGGATACTAGGGTTATACCACTTCTCCAAAATCATGCAACAGTTATGAGTAAGGTGCGTCGCTGTAAGATAGTCGCTTTTTTTGATAATTTAAGGGTAGCGACGCACCCTACAGCTACTGTTGCATGATTTTTTATAATTAGTATTAATCCATCGGACATGATATTACGGAGGTATCCGGGGGCTGCTTATCGGATACTATATTTTTTATTTGTACACGGATGAATCGGGGGGCTTGTACCGCCCCCGGATGCCGCAAGCTTCCTTCAAACCCGCCGTGTTCCGGTGAAACAAAAATAAAACCCATTTAATAAAACCCTCCACCTTGCAGTTAGTTGAATATCTGCTTTTTAGTGTTGGGTTTTATTTTACCGCAAAGGCGTATATTGTAGGATTGCAGGGGAAGTTTGTAGTTGCGATATTGGTACTGATTTTCACCTCTAAACCAAAGTACAAACTTATTTATCCCCTTGCTGATTACATTTTTACAGCAGGGCTAGTCGAAGGTTTGGGAGCTTTAATTTCCTGGGAAACTGCACGGGCGCGGAAGAGTTTAGCAACGACTTGTTCACACTTAGACAAATCCGATTCAATTTCTGTAAAAATGGCCGTTGATACCGGATCTGTGAACTTCACCCGCAGGTTGTTGATATCGACAACACCGGTTTGCAAATCACCCAGAGTGCTCCGCAGCAAGAACGTTTCATCGGTTCCTTGCATCGAGGCTTTTAATTTAGCGTATTTGTCAGCAATTTGGGCGGGAATTGAGGGTTTTTCACCGAAATCGTTGAGGCGCTTTTCGATAGCGAGGATGTGGTTCTGTTTATTTTGAATCATCTCTCTCAAGAGCGATCGCAAATCGCTATCTTGGGTTTTTTCCGCATAATGTTCAAATGCTTCGCAAGCATAGCGTTCCCCTGCGAGGGCGGTATTCAAACCTTTAACAATGTCGCCTTGTGTAGAACCTCCCCAACCATTAGCTAATTTCCACCATTCTGCATTTGTGTCAGTTTCTTCGGGCAAACCGACTTCTTTTCCGCCGTAACCGAGGCGAGCCATAATGGCGGTGGTAAATATTGCTAAATCTCCCGGTTGGCGGGAAGTGATCAAGTTGCCGTCAACTACTAAAGCTTCGTTAATGTAGTTAGCCCCGGCATTAGTCATGTCTGTTTTAATTGCCAAGAAACCAGTCGCATTTTTGCCTTTCAGCAAGTCGGCTTCAATCAAAACTTGCGGGCCGTGGCAAACAGCAGCGACGATTTTTCCTTGCTCAAATGCTTCTCGTACAAACCTTACTGTATTGGGATTAGTCCGCATCTTATCTGGAGCCATGCCGCCGGGAATTATCACTGCATCGAATTCTGCAGGCACTGCTTCAGTGGTAGTTCCGTCAGCTTGCTGGGCAACTTTTCCTTGTTTCCCTGCATACTTTTCGTTTGTCCGCGAACCGAGGACAACTACATCAAAATTTGCTTGTTTTAAAGCGTTGTAAGGAACTAGAAATTCCGAATCTTCAACTCCATTTTCGATGAGTATGGCAACTCGTTTGGTGTTGGTGCCGTTATCTGTTGTCACAATCAACTTTCCTCAGACTATCTTTTCATATAACACTAATTCATTTATGATGTTTTTAGCGTCTTGCTAAAGTGATAAATTAGTGAGTTTTAAAAGAGATCGGGGTGAGCCTTGAGAGGTATTTTACAGAACTGTCTCAATGCACGTAAGAGGCTCCATTAATGTCGATCGTAGTTCCGGTAGCGTGCGTAGCCAAACCCGACGCTAAAAACGCGATAACATTGGCAACATCTTGAGGAGGAGCGATTTTGCCGATCGGGATATCGCGAATAATATCAGCTTCACCGAACTCCTGAATAAACTGATTAGACATTTCTGTACTGACAAATCCCGGTGCAACTGTAAAAGCCAAAATATTATCAGCCGCAAACCCTCTAGCAATGCTGCGAGTTAAAGCAACAATAGCACCTTTTGAGGCGGCGTAGTGCAGATAATTCGGGTCATCACCGCGAAAAGCAGCGCGACTTGCTATATTAATAATTGTACCGACCCTGCGAGTTTTAAAATAAATAATTGCTTCCCGGCACAAATCGGCAACGGCAACTAAATTAACTTGTAGAGTTTGCTGCCAAACAGAAGACCAAATATCGAACTCGTCCTCTATACCCGCTGACTGCATAATTCCAGCATTATTAACTAAAATATCAATACGACCCCGCCATTTTAAAGCATCTCGCCACAAAATCGAGGCAGCATTTTCCACCATCAAATCGGCGGCCAATAAATAACAGCGATCGCGCCCAACACTTGCTGCGATCGCTTCAGCTTCTTTCTGACTGCGAAAGTAATGCAAAATCACCTCAGCCCCAGCATTAACCAGAGTCCGCACCGTCACTGCACCAATCCCTTTCGAGCCACCAGTTACTAAAATTACCTTTCCGGTTAAATCAATCATTTCTCTATCTCTATCTTTTCTCTTTCTCTGCGCCCTCTGCGCCCTCTGCGGTTAATAAAAAAAATAAATCCCCTTCACACACGAAATAGAATTGCTATATGATACAGCACATTCCATCTAATTTATATGACTTTACCTCATGCTGATGGATATCTGCAACACACATCTCCAAAAAAATCCAAATCCTTTCCCCTGTTGGTTTCTATTGGAAATATAGTCACTGGTTGCAGCACTATAGCTTCTTTGTCCTTAAACTCGATAACTACAGTGGATTCGGCAGCAGAGGTCGAATTAACTCCATAATTCGGTCAGAATTAAAATTATTGATATAATTAGTGAGTGCCTTGGACAAACCTGCTTTAGATTCGGGAATTTGTTCAATTAATTCGTTCATAACTTCGGTATCGAGATAGTAAGTGGCGTGATACATTTGTTCTAACCACTGAGGGGGCATCATGGATAGATATTCTACAGACAGCGTTTCAACAAATAGTTTTTTGGTAGTTGGTTCTACGACTTCGTAAATATATTGCACTCCCAAATACTTAGCGATTTTGTCAAAAATGTCTCTCTGCTGAAATGGCTTGCCTATAAAGTCGTTACAGCCCGCCATAAGAACTTTCTCTCGCTCTTCTTCAAAAACACTGGCAGTTAAAGCAATAATGACAGTTTCTTGGCTTTTAGGAAATTTTCTAATATATTTAATAGCAGTGTAGCCATCCACGATCGGCATTCGCAAATCCATCAGAATTAGGTGCGGCCGCCAACTCTCCCACAGTGAGAGTGCCTCCACTCCCTGTTTTGCCTCTCTCACCTCAAAACCAACCGAGGTAAGGCTATCGACTAACAAGCGGCGATTTTATTCTAAATCTTCAACAACAAGAATGCGGTAACTTGGTTGTCCGCGAGCTAAATCAATTACTCTTTGATTAATTGATTCTGGGGGTAAGGATTCTGCTTGAGGTAACTGTACACCAATCTCAAAGGAAAAAGTGCTACCTCGGTTTAAAGTGCTTTTAACCCGAATCTGACCGCCCATAAGTTTGACGAGTTTTTGAGTGATGGCTAAACCAAGCCCGCTGCCTTGACTCAAATTATTTCCAGCTTGGGCTTGCACAAAAACCTTAAATAATTTATCAATTTCTGCAGGCGCAATTCCGACACCTGTATCCTCAACTTCAAAACATAGGTGACAGGACGTTTGGTCTCTTTGTGTTGTTCTTACCCGTAGGGTGATGCTTCCTTGATTGGTAAACTTAATCGCATTACTCAGTAGATTTGTCAAGACTTGATATAGTTTTTTCTCATCTGTATGCACAAATTGAGGAATGTCTGGCTCTTGCTCGACAACTAGCTGTAATTCTTTAGATTGGACTTTAACTTGGAACATTTCTTCAATAGATGTCAGCAAATTTGCCAAATCAAACTCAGAAGGATTGAGTGTCAGCCGTCCGCTCTCTATTTTGCATAAATCTAAAATATCGTTAATTAAGTCTAATAAATGTCTACCGCTACGATTGACAATCTGTAAACGTTCTTGGAGAGAAGGAGTCAGATTGCTCTCATAGCTCATCAATTGCGTGAATCCCAAAATTGAGTTGAGGGGGGTGCGGAGTTCGTGGCTCATATTGGCAAGGAAGACAGTCTTGGCTTGGTTTGCTTCATTTGCCTGCTGAAATTCCAACTCAGCTTGTTTGCGATCGCCAATGTCAATTAAATATCCCAAGATTTCTACTGGTGTACCTGAATCATCTCGAATTAGCCTAAGCTGAGCCAGCATCCAGCGATAAACCCCATCGGAGCGACGCAAACGGTATTCGTGGAAGTAAAAATCATTAACGGATAGATTTGCTAAGCCATTCAGCACTGGTTCTACATCATCGGGGTGTAAGTGATTCACCCAAAATTTAGCATCTTCTAAAAACTCGCGGCTTTCGTAGCCCAATATATCTTTGATATTTTCGCTGATGAAAGTTGCGCTATAATCGCCGGCTGGTTTACTGCTAAAAATGACAACGGGGCTGTAGTTTAGAAGAAAGTTGAGGCGATTTGTGGTAGCTTGCAAGGCTTGCTCAGCCAGTTTTAGCTCTGTTGCGTCTTCCTGAACGGCAACATATACAGTTCCGTATTCAGGATGCTCAAACATGGATGTATTAACTCTGCACCAAAAGAGAGTTCCATCTTTCTTTTTATTTTGGACTTCATATTTCGCTTCCCCGTTATGTTGAATTTGAGTGACGATATCTAGAACTGTTACATCGGGTGTAAAATTTGTATTGACATAATTCAAGACACCAAGGAGTTGACCTGCTAGTTCGCCCTCTGGGTAGCCAAACATAGCATTAAAGATTGGATTGGTGTAGACGATCGTGAGGTCTGAGGCTTTGATCGAGCACACTCCTCCTGCCATGTTATTCATGATAACGCTTTGAAGTTCTAGCGTTTTTTGAGCTTCTTTTCGAGCTGTAATTTCTTGGATTTGAGAAAGAAAATGCAGTGGCTTTTTTTGTCCATCTTGTACTAGCGAACCATTAAGAATAATCCAAATAATATGTCCTTGTTTGTGGAAATACCGTTTTTCCAGTTGGTAAGTTGAAATAGTTCCTGCTAATAGTTGATGTGCATAACTAAGATCCCGGTCTAAATCGTCAGGATGGGTGATGTCTTGGAAAGTTAACGCTAACAACTCTTCTGAGGAGTAGCCAAGAATCTGACATAAGGCAGGATTGACTTTAATCCAGTGCCCATCAAGTGCAACGATCGCCATTCCGATAGAGGCATCTTCAAACGCATGGCGAAACTGCTCTTCACTGTTTCTTGACATACTCCCCGCCCGCTCAGGGTTAGGATTCTAAGGACTCAAGCAGGGATCGCAGGGCAAGCCTGTCTAACATCCCCTAACCCGAACGTAGATGTCCCTACGTTCAAAATATTTACTGAAGCATTCTCATCGCGATCGTGTCCTGTGTTGCAACTAGGGCAACGCCAGAAACGATCGGAAAGTTCTAATTTTTCGTTGACACGTCCACACTTAGAGCAGGTTTTAGAGGAAGGAAACCAGCGATAGATAAATACGATGACCTTATCTTTTTTCTTGGCAACCCATTTTAATATCTGCAAGAACTCAGCAAATGCTAAGTCCTGGATCTTCCTTCCCCAAAGACGTTGCATCCCCTTAAGGTTGAGGTTTTCAAAACACAGCAGATCATACTTATCGGTTAAGTCATGAGCAAGCTTCCAAAACCAATCAGTACGCCTATGGGTGATGTCTTCATAGCGTCTACATAGATTTTTCCTGGCGCGTTCCCAACTTTTCGATCCCTTCTTTTTGCTGCTAAGTTCCTTTGATGCTTTCCGAATCAAGCTAAGCGACCCTTTGAAAAATTCAGGACAATCTATTTTTGTGCCATCAGAAACGGTTAGAAATTGTTTCAATCCAAAATCAAACCCTGCTGCTTTACCAGACTTGAGCTTGAAGATCGAATTGTCTACACCATCTACCACAACGGCTAAAAATAGTTTTCCCAGGGGTGAACGCTTCACGGTCACAGTCTTTACAGTCCCTTCAATCTCTCTAGACTTATGAAACTGGTAGACTTTGTTTCCGATCTTAATTCGGTTAGCACCTAGAAACTTATACCCGGCTTGCTTCAAAGTGAATGAACGATACTTTTTAACTTTTTGGAATGAGGGGGGTCTAACTCCTTTGCTATGGTGTTTGAAAAATAGCTGATAGGCTTTATCAATTCGCTGGCAAATATCTTGTACAGCTTGCGCTCCTACCAGTTGCCAGAGCTTATTTTTATTTCTCAGTTTGGCAATGTGCTTCTGAAGTTTTGCACAGTTCAAATGCTTACCCCACATCGAATAATACCTCTTGTGCAGTGCTATACAGTGATTCCAGATTTTACCCGAAGCATTGATAGCCCGCTTCAGGTATCTGTTTGGTTTGTGGGAGTAGAATTTGAACTTCAGTGTTTTCATGCTAACATGATAGCATACAGATAGCATAATGACAGCATGAAAACAATTACCTTAAGTAGGTCGGCGGGAAAATTTATAAGTATGTAACAAAACATTAAGTAGGACGGTCGGCTCTCAATTTAATGCGTT
>NZ_JAUBRP010000040.1:0-61427 GCF_036701935.1 Microcoleus sp. M2_D5
GTCCAAAACGGACGGGCGGGACGCCCATCCCACAATAACAATTAAAATTGTAAGTTATTTAATTCGCGATCCTAAGCGGGATTTCACGTTAGTTGTTAGTTGTATTTTCTACCCTTGCTGTTCGGCCGTTAAAAAAGCACATCTTCATCTCCGCAGTGAAAAACCCTCTATTCTTCTCCCCCTCAGACTCTCTCCCCCTCTTCCCCTCTCCCCTTCTCCCCGCGCCCCGGCAATCACGATCTGCTGCAGCTTATCTAGCAGGAGTTGCTGCTTGAGAAGTCGGCGGCGCAATATTAATTAATGGCAAAGTTCCGCCTCCTCCCATTACTGTCGGAAACTGACCGTTCCATTTTTCAATTGCTTGCTGCTGCAAAATTTCGGCTGTTAATGTTTGCCGCTGCAAGCGTTGAGCTTCAGCTTTACCTTTAGCGCGGTTAATTTCAGCTTGAGCATCTTGGGTGGCTTTTTGAACAGTAAATTCTGCTTGTTTAGCTTCTTGTTCGGCTATTTGTTTGGATTCTATGGCTTTGCTAAATTCAGGAGAAAAGCCAAAATTTATTAAGGAAACATCTCTGACAATGACACCGTAAGGTTCCAAACGCTTTTTGAGGCTGTTGTCGATTTCAGTTTTGAGTTCGGTGCGCTTAGTGATAATTTCTTCGGCGGTTTTTTTAGAAGTTGCTGCTTTGAGAACTTCTGAAATTGCCGGACTCAGAATGCTGGTAACAATTTGTTCTTCGTCTCCTATTTGTTGGTAAATTTGATTTACTTTGGCGGGGTCAACATTCCAGTTGACTGCCAAATCTGTCGTAATGCTTTGCAAATCTTTGGATGCTGCATCTGCTTTCAAATCTGTTTTTTGTACCCTCACGCTGAGAGTTTTTACAGAGGTGACGATGGGTAAAATCGGGTGGATGCCTTCATCTAAAATCGCCTCTTGAACTTTCCCGAAGCGCATCATAACGCCGCGTTCCCCTGGGCCGACGATGGCAAAAGGTCTTAAAATTAAGGCGGCGATGATGAAGACGATGCCACCGACGATGTAGAGAGCTAGGTTGTACTGAACACTTTGCATGGTTTTCATATGTTGATTCACCTATGTTGTGTTACTTGATGTTAGTTTTCTATTTGATATTATCTAAGATTATAACTTCAGGTTAATGGTGCAACCACTCATAAATTTATGTATTTTTTTTCATAAAAGTCATATACTTGTCAGGGTCTGGGAACCTCTTAGCTCGATGAGCGGGGATGAACAATGGCACTTGTAGCTGGGTGAGATTATTGATGAATAAATGTTTCAAGGATCTTGACAAATAGAATTTTTTTAGATAAAGCCGAAGTAAATAGATAGCTCGATCGCTCTTTGAGAAGCGATAAAAGGGCGATCGGAAACAGAAAGCTTTCTAGAAAGCTAAAAAATCAGCATCAAAGAGGTACTTTTTGTAAATTTAGAGTAGAAAATTGGAGCAGTGTGCCGATTAAACCTTTGGGGGTTGGTTCCAGCACAAGCGAAAGATAGAATTTGACTCTCCGACCTACAGACTCTATTTGTAGAATTGGCATCGGCCCGCCTAGATCAACCCTCCTGAGTAGAAAAAAGACTCATCGGGCAAGTTGGGAATTTATAGCTACAAACGATAAAAATCCGAGTTTAAAAATGCCCGAAAATAAGTTAAGCTTAGATGAGAACGGTTGAAGAAAAATCAAAATGTTGCAGCGACACCCTTGGCCGCAGACAATTGAAGAGGCGATCGCCATTCAAGAACAGCTTCGGTCAGAGGTAATTACCCAAAATCAACTGGAGACAGTTCGCTACGTCGCAGGCGTAGATGTCGGCTACGACAGTGAAAACGACGTATCGCGGGCCGCTGTAACAGTTCTGAGCTTTCCAGACTTGCAGTTGCAACAGCAAGCTGTGGTTCGCAGTCCTACAACTTTTCCTTATATTCCGGGTTTCCTGTCTTTTCGAGAAGTGCCTGCTGTTCTCGAAGCTTTGGAAAATATCAGTTTGAGGCCAGACTTGATATTGTGCGACGGTCAAGGACTTGCCCATCCCCGCAAATTCGGTCTTGCTTGCCATTTGGGGGTTTTGACAGGGATTCCGACGATCGGAGTTGCCAAAAATCGATTTATGGGAGAACATTCCGAAGTCGGACTCGACCGGGGCAGTTGGCAACCCTTGCTGCTAGAGGGATCGACGGTAGGCGCAGCGCTGAGGACGCAAACAGGGGTAAAGCCGATGTATGTTTCGATAGGTCATAAGGTAAACTTGATAAGTGCGATCGAGTACGTCCTGCGCTGCGCCCCAAAATATCGCTTACCAGAAACAACTCGATCGGCAGACCAACTAACATAGGGATAACAGACCAGCGCGGAATGCCTCAAAAAAAAGTAAAAAGACCAAAAAAGCATCCGTCTTTGGACTTTGAATTTTTGAGGTGGCGCGGCCAGAGTCGAAAAATCCTCTGAGTCTACTGCCAATCAGCTTTCGGTTCCATCCTTCCAGCGAACTAAAGAATGACTATACCTGAGAAAGAGGTATAAAAGTTGGGGGGGTTTATAGAATGATTGAAACACAGTAACCAGCTTAAAAAATTGGCGGCTCTAACTATAGTGCCCGGGCGTGAACTATTTTTAGTTCACAGTTGTAAATTATGCAATATTCATTCTGCGAGTTAAACCAAAAGCTTACATTCGTTTGATGAAGTTTCATAATTTACCGTCGGATATCTCACCACTGACTGGGAGTAACCACAACAGTGGGAGGCGAAGGCGCGATCGAGCTAAAAAATCAGAAACAAACAAGGAGACAGTCATGGCTGAGAAAAGCAAACGCGGATTCGCTTCTATGGATGCAGAAAAACAGCGCGCAATTGCTAGCAAAGGCGGAAAAGCTGCACACGAGAAAGGAACTGCACACGAATTCACCCCTGAAGAAGCCAGACAAGCTGGTCAAAAAGGCGGCGAAGCTGTCAGCAGAAATCGCGAACACATGGCTCAAATTGGTCGCGAAGGCGGTCGGAAAAGCCGCAAAAGCGAAGCTTAAGTCTTTCAAGGCTTGCCCTGTAATGAAAGATTGCACAGTTGCAGCGTGAGAGATAGCACTAGGACAGTAAACGTTTGAGGAGGTGGGGCGATCGAAGTTACCGAGGTAGTTCGATCGCCCAACCTCCAAAATTCGTCACTAGCGCACCAAAGCTTCGCAAAGGTGAAAACCCCCCAGGAATTAGTTTTTAGCAATCGCTGCTCAATCTTTAACAGCAAAATTTTAACAAAGGTGCACTCGGCTCAATAATTTTGCGGGAAACAAAAGCTGGCAAGCGCGAGTCAGTCTCTCAAAAAAAAGCCAATACGAGCACTAAAAGCCCCGAATTCAGGGCTTTTTTGTATAGCTGCACATAATATTTTTAGAAGTGCGATGAGTCGGCGTCATTCGATTTTAGATTTTAGATTTTAGATTTTGGATTGACTTGCGCGAGATTAATTCGGGGGACGCAAGGATTTTAGATTTTAGATTTTGGATTGACTTGCGCGAGATAAATCACGTGGCGGATACCACCTTTGAAATTCGCTTGTCAATAATTATAATTAAGTTTTTTGGTGAGGAACTCCGTCCTCAAAATAAATCAGTTAATATTTTTTTATATTTTTGAGTTAACTATAAAATCATGACAAACCAGCTCACTTTAGTATGGACAGAAGCTGGGGTGCGCCAAACTCAGACAATTGAAAACGGACAGCCGAGCAAAAATCCGGGAACCGTGAGGCTAGGGCGCGATCCGGCGAAGTGCGATATAGTATTTTCGCATCTGAGCGTATCGGGTCTGCACGTTGAAATATTTTTTAATCAGGAATTGCAGGAGTATGCAGTGCGGAATTTGCGCCAAAGCAATCCGCCGCTGGTAGATGGACAAATTCTCGCCCGAGGCGAAGCAAAATTGAACTCGGGAAGCCACATCCATTTAGGCCAAGTGCAAATTGAGGTGGTAAATGTCACGGAGGTGCAGGTAGCCGCGCCCCAGACAGTTTTGCTGTCCGGGCCTCCCGCACCTGGTAACTTTCAGCCGACGGGGCCTTCACAATATGGTTTGCAGTGTCCCAAATGCAGCCGAATTTCGCCTTACGCGCAGTTGAATGCGGGGTGTCCGTGGTGCGGTACTTCTTTGGCGGCGGCGGCGAGTGTGGTTATCTCTCCGTGAAAGTTGGAAAAACTGAGATGTTGCACCATTCTCAAGAACGGGCATCTTGCCCGTTCCACAAAGAGTGAATTTTCTTGTGGAACAGGCCGAAAAGCCTGTTCATAAAAGGCTAATTGACAATGGTGCAAGATTTAAGAAAAAGGGAAAATCACGGTATCCGCTAAACACTCTCAACTTCACAAATCTTTTTTTGCAGGAAGCTCAAAGCCGACGGCTGATGTTTAAAAAATAATCATGAATTCTCAACCCTTGCGCCTGCGACTGACTTGGACAGATACAGCTACGGGGGATTGTCGATCCCCGATACTCGACTTACCCATCGCTTTGGGACGAATTTTTGAAGCTATGCCCGCCACTATCAACGGGAAACGAGTTTCTCGAATTGCCCTCAGCAGCAGTCAAGTTTCTCGCTTTCACGCAGTGATTGGCACAGAAGGTAACAGTATTTTACTTACTGACACGGGCAGCCGCAACGGTACTTTTGTTAACGGCATTCGCCAAACCCGTTGCGTGCTGGCAAACGGGGATATGCTGCAAGTTGGGCCCTACGCGATCGGCATTTCATTTGCTGTTAATTCCCCAGAAACGCCATCGGTCAATTCTCACATTTTCTTTAACCTGCAGACCAATGGGCCAGACCCTGCATTGGGGCCGCAAATAATGTCGCAGGTTTCTCAAACAAGTAGTAAGGGAGAATTTCCGCCGATCGCATTTTTGCACGCTTCTCAAGTGTCAATGCGATCGCTCCAATCTATGGGACTTCCTGTAGCAGAAGTTGATTGGGCGGCCGTTGGCGGCGGTTTGGGCAGCTTTATTTGGGTGGATTTGCTGAGAATTTGCGGTGTGAAAACCGATCGAATTGCAGTTTTGGGCATGGAAAGCCAGCCTTACGCCCGCTACCTGCGTCTGTGCCTGAATTCTCAAATTCCGCTGCGGGAACGGCTGCGATCGAATTCTGACTCTTGTCCAGACAACATTTGGGGGTGGCCTCCCTATGCTTTGCGGGAAGCTTGGCGGGAATTGCACAAAGGGCGTTTGGGAATGTCGCTGAAGTTAATGTGGCAGGTGTTTGCCGAACCGACTTTTGCCGAAACTTATACGCCTCGCGCGGGGAATGTATTTGATTCTATTGACAGGGAAGTCGATCGAATTGGGTGGAATCAGATGTTTCGCTACGGTAGAGTGCGGGGAATTCGCAAAACAGATGACGGCAGGTACGCGATCGCTTATTCTCGATCGAATGCCGATCGTCGCGACCACGCTTTTTTAATCGCCAAATACGTACACTTAGCCACCGGCTATCCCGCCATTCAATTTTTGCCGGATTTGCAAGCTTACCGCGAAAAAACCCAGGATTTTGAGTCGGTTGTCAACGCTTACGAAAGCCACGACGGCGTTTATGAAAAATTGGAAGCCAGCGGCGGCAGCGTGTTAATTAGAGGCCGGGGAATTGTGGCTTCCCGCGTGGTGCAGCGAATTTACGAAGCGCGACAGCGGAACCGCAACATTCAAGTATTGCATTTGATGCGATCGCCCAAACCTCAAGGTAACAAATTTAAACTCGCTGAGCGCCGCGTCGAAAATCACTACGAATTTCAACCTTTCAACTGGCCGAAAGCTTGCTGGGGCGGCGAACTGCGAGTAATTTTGGAAAAAGCGGCCCCGGAATTTCGCCCGCAGTTGCTCACCGACTGGGGCGGAACTACCACTGCCCAGCGCAGCGACTGGCGGCGGATTGTCAAAGAAGGTTTAAGTCAAGGATGGTATCAAATTACCTTCGGCGAAGTCGAGCGAGTTGAGCGCGACAGTCAAAACCGCACGGTGACGTACATTCAGGAGAAGGAACTCAAGGGGCAAATTAAGTTAGAAGCTGATTTTATTATTGACGCTACGGGTTTGGACGCTAAGGTAAAAACCAGTCCCCTGTTAAACGATTTGGTAGTTCAATACAATCTTCCCCTCAACAGTTTGGGGCGGCTGAGTGTTAACAACGATTTTGAAGTTCCCGAATTGCGGAATTCTTCTGCTAGCAACACAGAAGGCCGGGTATACGCAGCCGGCGCGATTACTTTGGGGGGGCCTTACGCGCCGGTAGACAGTTTTTTGGGCTTGCAATACGCCGCCTTGCGTTCCGTTGAAAGTCTGGCCGCCAACCGAGTTGCGGGTGTGCGGAAATTGAGCGTTTGGCGATCGTTCGTGCAGTGGTTGAAGTGGATTTTCAATAAATCTCCCGACTAATTTGAAGGACGAAGTTCGGCAACAAGCCATGTACGGGATTTAATAGATTTAACGGAGACATTGCACCATTTTCAATAGTTTTTTTACGGGCTAGCAGGTTTTTTACGGGCGGGCAAGATGCCCACCCCACAAGAAAACCCACTCTTCGCGGAACGAGCATCTTGCGCGGGCATCCTGCCCACTCCACAAGAAAACTCACTCTCTGTGGAACGAGCATCTTGCGCGGGCATCCTGCCCACTCCACAAGAAAACTCACTCTCTGTGGAACGAGCATCTTGCGCGGGCATCCTGCCCACTCCACAAGAAAACTCACTCTTTGTGGAACAGGCATCTTGCGCGGGCATCCTGCCCACCCCACAAGAAAAGTCACTCTTTGTGGAACAGGCATCTTGCCTGTTCTTAAAAATGGTAAAAGATATCATATTTAACTTATTAAAACGGACTTCGCCTTCAACCTAAAATCCCAAATCCAAAATCCCAAATCGCACAACTTTCCCATTCAATCTAAAATCCCAAATCCAAAATCCCAAATCGAACAACCTTCCCATTCAATCTAAAATCTAAAATCTAAAATCTAAAATCGCATGACTCCCACCTTATTCGGCCGCTGGCAAACTCGGTTACTGCTATTTGCAACCGCAGGCATTTTAGTAACGCTGCCCTTTTTTCTGGGTTTAATTACCTCCCAATCAGGCTCAATCTTTTTCTGGATTTTAGGGTATGTAGCGATTTTTGGCATCGGCTGGGATGCTTTATATATATACATCCAGCAGTTCCGCTGGGATCGAGATTGGCCCGGTGTATTTCAAGTGCTCGCTGGGATTTGGGAGGCACTTTTTGTGTTATTTTTAATCAAAGTTATCGGTTTGCCGGGAATACCTGCACAAGATTTTGACTTGGGAGCTTTTGCTTTGCATTACAGTTTACTGTGGCTGGCTATTTATCTGGCGTCGCAAACACTGATGCGGATTTTCTTTCCCTACTGGCGTTTCCGAGGCGGTCAATGGTTGTAAAAATATTGTGTGATTTTTGTGATGCCTGTAGGGGCGGGTTTTACAAATAATAATCGCCTCAAATTAATAATCTCATAAACCCGCCCCGGTCAATTACCAATTACCAATTCCCAATTCCCAATTCCCCATGCCCAATTCCCAATTCCCCATCCCCTGTATTTTCTCATTTTTTTCGGGTTCAGGCTTGCTCGATCTGGGTTTTGAGTCGATCGGCTTTAATATAGCGTATGTCAATGAAATTTTCCCACCTTTCATGCAAGCATACCGCTATTCTCGGCAGTGCCTGAATTTGCCGCTACCAGAATACGGATATTGCGAAGGAGAGGAAGCAGATGTAACTCGACTTGTAGGGGGAGAACCAGCTTTTCGCCTGCGGGAATTGATGCAGGATGCCCGCAAGCATCACGATATTGTGGGATTTATCGCCGGCCCGCCTTGTCCTGACTTTTCTATTGGCGGCAAAAACCGGGGTGGGGAAGGAGATAAAGGTCAACTTTCAGCTTCATACATTGAATTGATTTGCCAGCAGCAGCCAGATTTCTTTTTATTTGAAAATGTCAAAGGTTTGTGGAGAACAAAAAAACATAAAGCTTTTTACGACGCACTCAAAAATCAGTTGTCTGAGTCGGGATACGTTTTTACCGAACGTTTAATTAATGCGATAGAATACGGGGTTCCGCAAGATAGGGATAGAATTATTTTGATAGGACTTAGAAAAAATCTTGTCAAAAATCTGGGCATTTCCCTAGAGGAAAAAAGCCAAATGTTATCCGAAAATTTATTTCCTTGGCAAAGTCAGATATTATATCCCAAATCAGAAATTTTTTCTCATCCTTGGCCGGATAGAACTGCCTTTGCAGGTGATGGTTTCGTGCCTTGTCCCGATGGTATTCCTAAAGAGTTAACCGTTGAGTTTTGGTTCCAAAAAAATGACGTTCTCAACCATCCCAATGCCAAACACTATTTTCAACCCAAAGCAGGCATTAAGCGGTTTGCTTCGGTTGATGAAGGAGATGATTCAAAAAAATCTTTCAAGCGATTGCACCGGTGGCGTTATTCGCCGACAGCTTGTTACGGCAATAACGAAGTTCACTTGCACCCTTACAAACTTCGCCGGCTTTCTGTTGCAGAAACACTGGCTATTCAGTCACTGCCAAAAGATTTTGCACTGCCGGCTAAGATGACGTTGACTAATATGTTTAAAACAGTTGGCAATGGAGTCCCTTATTTGGCTGCACAAGGTATTGCCAAAACAATTTTAGAGTTTTTACAGAGAAAATAAATAGATAAATAGGCGCAAATAAACCTTAGCATCAGGACTTTCGCCGTGGTGCGTAAGGGCGAGTATTTTTTGAATTCAAACTGTGGATTTTTAATATTCACGCACCGCCCCAACTAGATTTTGGTGCGTGACGCGCGGTTTAAGATTGATTGTCAGTGGCGGAAGTTAATCGCCGCGCCTCACACACCCTACAGATTTGTGAAAGTGGTTTTTTTAAGAGGCAAGATTGTATGCCTTTGCAAACTATCTTCAAAGGCATTTGCGTTTATCTGCGTTTATCTGCGGTTTCCCCTATCCATCAAAGATTTATGCAATAAGTCTAATAAACAGGAGAGGGTGCTGAGAAAGAGAAAAGACGGATAAAAATAAAAGTTCACAAAGGGTTTAGATTTGTTATATAATACTTGGTTGAGGTTGAAAACCTATATTTTTTATTTGCCTGCAATTCGCCATGACCGTTAAACCCCGCCGCTATCACATCACTACTTTCGGATGCCAGATGAATAAAGCCGACTCGGAACGGATGGCCGGCATTCTGGAAAATATGGGCTTTGAGTTCTCGGAAGACCCGAATGAAGCTAGCTTGATACTCTACAATACTTGCACGATTCGCGACAATGCCGAACAAAGAGTTTATTCTAACCTCGGAAGGCAAGCTCATCGCAAGCGCCAAGAACCGGGTTTAACTTTAGTTGTAGCTGGATGCGTGGCGCAGCAGGAAGGTGAAGCGCTGCTGCGGAGAGTGCCGGAATTAGACTTAGTAATGGGGCCGCAACACGCTAACCGACTTGAAGATTTGCTGGAACAAGTTTTTGAGGGCAATCAGGTTGTGGCGACTGAAGCTGTTGAGATTATGGAGGATATTACTAAGCCGCGCCGCGACAGCAAGGTGACTGCTTGGGTGAATGTAATTTACGGCTGCAATGAACGCTGCACTTATTGTGTTGTCCCGAATGTTCGCGGCGTTGAACAGTCGCGAATGCCGGAGGCTATTCGCGCGGAAATGGAGGATTTGGGCCGTCAAGGTTACAAGGAAGTAACTTTATTGGGGCAAAATATTGATGCTTATGGGCGCGATTTGCCTGGGACAAAACCGGACGGCAGCAACCAGCATACTTTGACGCATTTGCTTTATTTTGTGCAGGATGTGCCTGGGATCGATCGCCTCAGATTTGCTACTAGCCACCCGCGCTATTTTACGGAGAGATTAATTAAGGCTTGTGCTGAATTACCGCAGGTTTGCGAACATTTTCACATTCCTTTTCAGTCGGGAGATAATGAGATTTTGAAGGCGATGTCGCGCGGTTATACTCAGGAGAAATACCGCCGGATTATTGATACAATTCGCCGTTATATGCCGGATGCTTCGATTACTGCGGATGCGATTGTGGGTTTTCCTGGGGAGACGGAAGCGCAGTTTGAGAAGACTTTGAAGTTAATCGAAGATGTTGGTTTCGATTTGGTGAATACTGCGGCTTATTCGCCGCGCCCGGGAACGCCGGCGGCTTTGTGGGAAAATCAGTTGAGTGAGGATGTGAAGGCCGATCGCCTGCAACGAATCAATCACGTAGTGACAACAACGGCGATGGAACGATCGCAGCGCTATTTCGGACGCACTGAAGAGGTTTTGGTTGAAGTCCAGAATCTCAAAGATCCAACTCAGGTGATGGGGCGGACTCGCGGCAATCGCCTCACATTTTTTAAGGGCGATATTGCTGAATTGGCGGGTAAAATTGTGCGGGTTAAAATTACCGATATTCGTGCTTTTAGTTTGACGGGGGAAATGCTTTAAATAGCACCGGAATGAGATAGGGGACGGCTTACTGGTGAACTTTTCTAAGAAGATGTAATTTTTTTTACCGCAGAGATCGCAGAGATCGCAGAGGAAGAGTGGGAGGGAGGAGATAAGTAGTTTTAAGGCGGTTCGTTTCTGCGTTGGCTGCGCTAACTGCGTGTATATTTGTCGAAAAGTCCTAGGAGTAGTGAAAAATGACAATGATGCGGATCGGGCTATTGTTCGGGGGGCGATCGGGCGAACACGAAGTCTCTATTAGTTCGGCGCGCGCGATCGCCCGTGCCCTCGCTGCTGAGGAAAATGCCTCTAAATACGAAGTTCTGCCCTTTTACATCCAAAAAAACGGCCGCTGGCTGTCGGGAACATTACCTCAAGAAGTCTTAGCCACCGGAAAACCTCTGGAAATAGAGGAACAAACAGCAGAAGATGATTCTTCCGCTGGACAGTTTCCTAATTTTAATGCCGTAGATGTTTGGTTCCCTGTTTTGCACGGCCCAAACGGTGAAGACGGCACTGTGCAAGGGTTGCTGAAATTATTGCAAGTTCCTTTTGTCGGTTCGGGGGTTTTAGGTTCGGCGCTGGGAATGGATAAAATTGCGATGAAAATGGCTTTTGCTCAAGCTGGTTTGCCGCAGGTAAAATACATCGCTGTCAACCGTTCCGAAATCTGGTCTAATCCTTGCGTTTTCCCCAAACTGTGCGACAAAATTGAAGCGAGTTTGGGCTATCCTTGCTTTGTTAAACCAGCGAATTTGGGTTCGTCTGTGGGAATTTCTAAAGCTCGATCGCGCGCTGAGTTAGAAGCAGCCCTCGACAGCGCCGCTAGCTACGACAGGCGGATAATTGTCGAAGCGGGTGTGGTTGCTAGAGAATTAGAATGTGCAGTTTTAGGTAACGATAATCCCCAAGCTTCAACGGTGGGAGAAATTTCTTTTCAAAGCGATTTCTACGACTACGAAACTAAATATACCCAGGGACAAGCCGACTGCTCAATCCCGGCAAAAGTCAGCGGTGCGATCGTCTCGCAAATCCAAGAAATGGCAGTGCAAGCATTTTTGGCTGTAGACGCTGCAGGTTTAGCGCGAGTAGACTTTTTCTACATTGAATCAACCGGAGAAGTTTTGATTAATGAAATCAACACTTTTCCTGGCTTTACAGCTACCAGTATGTATCCGCAAATGTGGGCAGCGGACGGCATTTCTTTCCCTGAATTAGTAGACCGTTTAATTCAATTAGCTCTCGAAAGGCACGGGGAAAAAGGTTGAATTGCGATTTGCAAACCGCTGCCCGGTCAACTGAAAATAAATTATTTTCGCAGGTAATATATCCATACTAGCGGAAACGATATAACATAGTTGTGGCAGGCTCTGCCTGCCAGCAACCCAATTTCCGCTGCGGGTCGAGCAACTGGAAATTTTCAGCAGTCGGGTATAAATAAATACACTATAAAATGGTTGAGAAAGAAGGGCGAATAGCAGCGCCAATCTCACATCTTGCATCTCAAATTTTAACTCGGTTAACTTAGATGAGACGTTTCACTCAACTGCAGCAGTGGTGGACTTACGGACTGGTATTTCCCCTAGCGGTACTCAACTGCTGGTTAGCCCTCCTAGTCTTTGAATATTTTCGCGCCCTGATTACAGTTTTGGTAGTGGCTACAGTGCTGTCTTTTTTGCTAGATTATCCCGTGCGCTTTCTGTACAGATACGGCTTAAAGCGCGATCGAGCAGTTTTATCGGTATTGTTTTTGACTTTACTGGTATTGGTGGTTTTAGCTATCACTCTGGCTCCCATTCTGCTAAACCAAATCACTGAACTCGCCACCCGACTGCCGACTTGGATAGTTTCTGGCACAGAACAAATTGAAGCATTCCACAATTGGGCGGAAAATCGCAATCTCCGCATTGATGTTAGCGGTTTGACTACCCAATTGAGCGATCGACTTTCATTTCAATTGCAGTCTCTCACTGGCGAAATTCTCAGATTTGGTTTGGGTGCTGCAGACAGTCTGTTGAATTTCCTCCTCACAATAGTCGTGACATTCTACTTGCTCTTGCACGGCGATCGCGTATGGGAAGGCTTGTTTAAATGGTTTCCCTCCAAGCTGAGCCTTCAATTGCGAGAGTTGCTGGCGCGAAGCTTCCACAACTACTTCGTCGGGCAAGCAACTTTGGCGGGTTTGATGGGACTGTCGATGACTGTTGCTTTCTTAATTTTGCGAGTTCCCTTCGGACTGCTATTCGGTTTGGGTGTGGGTGTAATGACCATAATTCCCTTCGGGGCACCTTTCAGTATTTGCATTGTCAGTTTGCTAATCACATTAAACAACTTTTGGCTCGGAGTCACAGTTTTGGCTGTCGCTACAGTAATTCAGCAAATAATTGAAAGTGGCGTTGCTCCTCGGTTATTAGGCGGTTTTATCGGTCTCAATCCTGTGTGGATTTTAGTGGCGCTGCTGGTGGGGGTTAAGGTGGCGGGAATAGCAGGTTTATTAGTTGCTGTGCCGATGGCTGGTTTTATTAAGAATACTGTTGATGTTTTGGAAACTTCGAGGAAAAAGTCGAGGGAAATCGATTCGGTTAGTTCCATTGAACCTATGGAGCAATAAAATTCCTCCCTAGGTTCAAATTTTTGATTTGAAGAGAGTTTTTGCAGGCTATTTTGACTTAGGTTTAGTTGGTACTTGAGCTTGAGGCTTTACAGGTTTTTTAATTCCTGCTTCAGGGTGAGGCTTTCCGGTGCTTTAGCTGCTACCCTTCATGGATGCAGGCGGGGTCAAAAACTCCGTTTCTACGTTAACCTCGATGGCTCACAACGAATATTTTGCGTAGAAACCTGGTTTTTTTGAGTGCACGATTGTTGTTGACTTCGGATATCAATCCTGTCAGAAACCTCAGCCTAAAGGCGTGAGGCTTGAAAGAGAAATCTAACAGGCCATTCTGACCAGACTAAGCTTTAAATAGCTACGTTATTTAGGTCACGACACCCTGGGATGCGAAGCTAGTCCCTTGCTCTGTCGCTAGTGGTTAAACAGTCTTAAGGTCACTGAGACAGTGCTGCTAGCCTAACAAGCCTTTATAACTTTGTCGAAGCTAACTTTACCCCAGAAATGGGAGTTTGGGGCAACCATTCCCGAAAAATCGGAGAGGTTGCATTAAATTCCCTCTCCGACCCCGAAAGGGGATTTAATTCAATGTAAAGCCGTCCTATAAGGACGGGGCTTCAGACCCAGTTTTTTGGTGAAAATTTCGCGGGAAATGCGGAATATGCGAGCTGGCTACCGTAGTTTGTATTATCGCACTCAGACAGCAATTAGCCAGTGCCGACCCAGTTCGATCGCACTCAAAAGCTGGAATCCACAAACAATCTGCCTGCGACAGTCCGGTTTCTACCCCAGCTTGTAGGGTAAACCCCACCAGTCAAGCAGAACTCATAAATGCTTGAATTAAAATTAAAGAACCTTTAGTTGTAATTTAATTACAGTAGGTGCTAAAAATGCAAAATCCTAATTATAACTCTCCCTCTAACTCCCACCAACTCAATACTATGTCAACTAAAAATATGCCTGCTACAACTGTGCGTTCTCGCCGTTCTTCTTTGCCGAAAAAACTGGCTTTTTTATCCCTCATTTTGCTCGGTTCCACCGCCACTGTTGGGTGTAACGCCTTAACTTCTAAAGTTCCTGGAAGTTCTAACGCCATTCAAGCTGAACCTTCAACTACAGCGCCAATCTCAGCATTGCCTGCCAATATATTGCCTTCTCAAGACTCTAATTTTGTCACTAAAGTTGTGCAGGAAGTCGGCCCGGCAGTGGTGCGGATCAATTCGTCTCGCACGGTGACGAACCAAGTTCCAGATGAAATCCCCGAACAATTCCGCCGCTTCTTCGGTTCAGAATCTCCCATTCAACCGGGAAATCGGGTAGAAAGGGGCTCTGGTTCGGGTTTTGTTTTCGGTTCTGACGGCCGCATTTTGACTAACGCTCACGTCGTTAACGGGGCGGATACGGTGACGGTAAAACTGAAGGATGGCCGCGAATTTGTCGGCAAAGTTTTAGGCGTAGATACAGTTACTGATGTGGCTGTTGTTAAAATAGAAGCTAATAATTTGCCTGTGGTGAGTTTGGGCAAATCTGAAGAGTTACAGCCGGGAGAATGGGCGATCGCGATCGGCAATCCCCTCGGTTTGGACAATACTGTGACTGTGGGAATTATTAGCGCTACAGGTCGTTCTAGCGCCGATGTCGGTGTTCCCGACAAACGTGTTAGTTTTATTCAAACCGACGCTGCGATCAATCCCGGCAATTCTGGTGGGCCGCTGCTGAACCAGCGCGGTCAAGTTATCGGCATGAATACGGCGATTATTCAAGGCGCTCAAGGATTGGGTTTTGCTATTCCGATCGATCGAGCACAACAAATTGCCAACCAATTAGTAACAGCAGGAAAAGCCGAACATCCTTATCTCGGCGTTCGGATGTTGAGCATTACTCCCGAAATCAAGAGAGAATTTAATAACAATCCCAACACCAAATTGAGGCTGACTGAAGATAAAGGCGTGTTAGTTTTGGGAGTTGCGAAAAATTCTCCGGCGGCACAAGCTGGAGTTCGCCTTGCCGACGTGATCAAGAAAATCAACGGTACAGAAGTAACTGATGCTGGCAGCGTACAGCAAATTGTCGAGAAAAGTACAGTCGGCAGCGATCTGCAGCTTGAATTGAGCCGCGGCGGACAACCTGTTACTGTGGCGGTGAAAGCGGGTGCTTTTCCAGCGGATCAGCAGCGGTAGAATTGTTGATTGCAACTCATATTTGGCACCATTCTCAATTAGCATTTTAGGAACAGGCTTTCCGGCCTGTTCCACAAGAAAATCTACTCTTTGTGGAACGGGCCGAAGAGCCCGTTCTTGAGAATGGTGCAAGAGGTGAGTTAAAACTCATATTTGGCACCATTCTCAATTAGCCTTTTAGGAACAGGCTTTCCGGCCTGTTCCACAAGAAAATTTATCTTTTGTGGAACGGGCCGAAGAGCCCGTTCTTGAGAATAGTGCAAGAGGTGAATTTCAACTCATATTTTACACCATTCTCAATTAGCATTTTAGGAACAGGCTTTCCGGCCTGTTCCACAAGAAAATTTATCTCTTGTGGAACGGGCCGAAGAGCCCGTTCTTGAGAATAGTGCAAGAGGTGAGTTTCAACCGACTTGTGCTGTGAGACGGGTTTAAACCCCGGCGGGATGTCGGGGGTTTTAGTTAAACTAAGTTACCATAATTTATATGGGTTATTAAGAGGTAGAAAAATGGCTAACATTAATCGGAGGCGTACTGAAAATATTAACGGTAACTTTTATGTAGACAGTACCTGTATTGACTGCGATACTTGTCGGTGGATGGCACCTGAAGTATTTACTCAAGCAGGAGAACAGTCGGCGGTTTACCAGCAGCCAAGAAACGAGATGGAAGAAATGCGATCGCTCGCGGCTCTTTTGTCTTGTCCCACAAGTTCGATCGGCACTGTAGAAAAACCGAAAAACATCAAAGAAGTTCAGCAAAGTTTGCCCGCACTCGTAGCAGAAAATGTCTATCACTGCGGCTACCACTCAGAGAAATCCTACGCCGCAGCAAGCTATTTAATTGTCCGTCCCGAAGGAAACATTTTAGTTGATTCTCCCCGTTTTGTGCCGCCGCTAGTCAAAAACATAGAAGCAATGGGCGGCATTCGCTATATGTACTTGACTCACCGCGATGATGTGGCAGATCATCAACAATACCGCGATCATTTTGGGTGCGATCGCATTCTCCATGCTGACGAAATTAACGCGGATACTCGCAGTGTAGAAATTAAACTGTCTGGTAGCGAACCGTATCAAATCGCAGATGATTTGTTGGTTATTTCTGTGCCAGGCCACACGGAAGGTCACACAGTTTTGCTTTACAATAACAAGTTTTTGTTTAGCGGCGATCATCTGGCTTGGTCGGAAAGTTTGCAGCATTTGGTTGCTTTTCGCGATGTCTGTTGGTATTCTTGGCCGGAACAAGTCAAATCTATGCAGAATTTGGCTAATTACTCGTTTGAATGGGTGTTGCCGGGACACGGCCGCAGGTATAATGCCGATCGACAAATAATGAGCAATCAAATGCAAAAGTGTATTGCTTGGATGGTCGATGCTTAATAGTTTAAAACCCCTTTTCTACTAGGCGGTTGAAACCAATCCTACACACACTTTCGCCGCCAACCACGAAAAAGAAGTCATCGCCGCTGTTGGAAGAAATGCAAACTACAAATTTTGTTTCTAAGTTATGGAGTTTGGAAGCTGTTGGTGGGGAGGTAGAAACCGGGTTTCTTCCTGAATCTGGGTGATGATACATAAATTATCGCAGAAACCCGGTTTCTGAGATTGATTTTACTTTGATTATTGGCTCGTTATGTCCCGACAAACCCGTCGGAAACATAGACAGGTTATGGCTTCGTGGTTTTGGGATTTATTATAAATCTTTATGAAATCCTGAAACGCTTAGATGTTACACTTTACAAGTCTCGACGCGAGAGAATACCAACTCCCAGCCAACGACCCACAACCAAACACACCACACCACACCCAACCTTTCGCACTCCCCCCGCCCCATGCAGGGAGGTGAGCTTCTGGTGCTTGCTCTGAAAAAATGAGGTCTTTGTAGTAGAGCCATTCGTTCTTTTTTCTCCAGCCTACCTTATCGCCAAACTTTTCCCAAACTTCACTATCATATTCCAAAGTTCCCCCCAGACTTTGATAGATGTGCTTCTGCACCTAAAAGCCGAAGTGCCTATCGCTGTATTTTACCCAACGTTGGTCGATGGTACGCAAGTCATCGCAGGGAAATTTATCAATATTTTCATCATCCAGCCATTTTGCTTCCTCCCTACCCGCTACCTTCAACATCACTCTCTCCGTTTCCTCATCGGCTTCTTTCCACTTTTTAGCAGCCAATAAATTCCGCAAGTTTATATAATCCATCCCCAGGGCTGAAATTAACTCTACCTCATCGTCAGCTTTTTTAGGCATCACCAAATCCAACCATTCCTGCACCGACTGCGGGCGATTTTGCGGTTCCAACTCCATCCCTTTGATAATAGCGGCATTCACTCTGTCGCTAATCTCAGAATTGAATTGCTTCGGCGGAGTTAAAGCAATATTTTGCTTTCTGAATTGCGACGGAAACGCCAACTCACCCGTCAACATTACATAAAGCGTTGCTGCTAGGGAATAAACATCTGTATAAGCACCTAGTTTGGCACGTTTTTCTAATAATTCAATGGGTGCGTAACACTCAGTCCCGGAATTGCTATTTGTCCTCAATTTTTCTGGTGCTGTGATCTGTCGTGCTAACCCAAAATCAATCAAAACGGCTTTCAAACCCCGCTTTCTGAGCATAGTATTTTGGGGTTTAACATCGAGGTGAGTAAGTCCTTGCTTGTGAACAAAACTCAGGGCCCTTCCCACTTGCTTAATAATTGGCAAAGCTGTCTCTTCCGACAAAATGCCGTTATCTTCGAGATATTCTGCTAAATTAGTGCCGTCGATTAATTCCATCACCATGCACCACAATTCGATATTTCCCACCATTTCGGGAAATACTTCGTAAACTTGCACGACGTGGGGATGGCTGCACTTGGCTAAAGATAAAGCTTCGTTGACAAATTTGGTTTGATATTCGCGAAAGTTTGGTTTACTTTGAACGTTGGCGTTTAGGGTTTTGATGGCCACTGCTTTAAGCTGTTGTGCATTTAAACTGCACAGTAAAAATTTGGTCAAGTTCTTGTGGGGAGTAGGGGTTGGGCCAGAAAGCCCGCACAAAAAATGCAATTTAGATGTCGAACAGCTTACCTTCTTTAAGGTTTTGAGCGCGGTAAGTGACACCGAATCCGCCGCAGCCGAGAATTTCTTCGATTAGGTATTTGCCTTGGTGCAGTTGTTGTCCGGGGGGCCAGTGCCTCATGGCGGGTTTGTGGGGATGGAGAGGATGGTTTTGATTATAGCTGAGACAGGGGAATTTTTGTTGAGTTGTCGCGTGAGGTTGAGAAACCGGGTTTTTTCGGAGTTTGTGGGTGGTAGTTAGGTATTGTTGAAAAAAACCCGGTTTCTTGAGGCTTTGGGTGAGGTTGAGAAACCGGGTTTTTTCCGAGATTTAGGTAACAGTTTTAATTTGGGCGAAAAACCCGGTTTCTTAAGTGTAAGCCTCCATTGGTAAACAAGAACAGACAAAATTACGATCGCCAAAAGCATTATCTATCCGACCCACCGCAGGCCAAAACTTATGTTCGCGAGTCCAAGAGGTCGGATAAGCCGCTTGCGCGCGAGTATAAGGACGATTCCACTCATCAACCATCAGAGATTCTGCGGTGTGCGGCGCATTTTTCAAGACGTTATTTTGCGCGTCAACATTACCTTTTTCAATCTCCGCAATTTCGGCTCGAATCGCAATCATCGCATCGCAAAAACGGTCTAATTCCTGCTTTGATTCGCTTTCAGTCGGTTCCACCATTACCGTACCAGCAACCGGCCAAGAAACCGTCGGCGCGTGATAGCCGTAATCCATCAACCGTTTAGCGATATCTTCGACTTCAATAGTCGCAGATTTTTTGAGCGATCGCAAATCCAGAATACACTCGTGCGCCACCAAACTAGCTTTCCCTTTGTACAAAACCGGATAATAAGATTCTAACCGTTTTGCCATGTAATTAGCATTAAGAATTGCTACTTTTGTCGCCTCAGTTAAACCCACTCCTCCCATCATCCGAATGTACATCCAAGAAATAGTCAAAATGCTGGCACTTCCCCAAGGCGCTGCGGAAACAGCACCCACTGATTGGGATATTTCGCCTTTAGGAAGAGGGGGCTGTATGTTGCTCCCCCCCTTAGCAAGGGGGGGTTGGGGGGGGTAAGATTTTGATTCTTCATCAGTAGAAGGCAAGAAAGGCACCAAATGAGACATTACCCCAATCGGGCCCATACCAGGGCCGCCGCCACCGTGAGGAATACAGAAAGTTTTGTGTAAATTTAAGTGACAAACATCAGCACCAAAATCACCGGGGCGGCACAAACCAACTTGAGCATTCATATTTGCGCCGTCCATATAAACTTGTCCGCCGCAGTTGTGGACAATATCGCAAATCTCTTTAATTTCTTCCTCAAAAACGCCGTGCGTAGATGGATATGTCACCATCAAAGCCGCCAGTTCATTTTTGTGTTTCTCGGCTTTTTTATGTAAATCCGCGACATCAATATTGCCCTGAGAATCGCACTCGACAGCAATTACTTTCATTCCCGCCATCACCGCGCTAGCCGGATTTGTACCGTGGGCTGACTGGGGAATCAAACAGATATTTCGGTGAGATTCGCCTCGGTGTTCGTGGTATTGGCGAATAACTAACAAGCCCGCGTATTCGCCTTGGGAACCGGCGTTTGGCTGCAAAGAAATTCCCGCAAAACCTGTGATTTCTGCCAGCCACTGTTCTAGTTGCACGAACATCATTTGATAGCCGCGAGTTTGATCGCGGGGGGCAAAAGGATGTATCTTGCCAAATTCCGCCCAAGTCACCGGCATCATCTCTGCTGTTGCATTCAATTTCATTGTGCAAGAACCCAAGGGAATCATCGATGTATTTAGCGATAAATCCTTGGCTTCTAAACGGTGCAAATAGCGCAAAAGTTCAGTTTCTGAATGGTAGCTGTTGAAAACTGGATGGGCGAGATAGCTGCTGGTGCGATCGCAAAAATCTGGTAACGTCAAATATGAATTCAATGCGTCGGCATCCAGCGGAATGTTAAGAGCATTCTGCCCGTCTGCCCTGATATAATCCTTATCCTGTGAAAATATTTTCCACAACTCTTGCACATCTTCAACGGTGACAGTTTCATCTAAAGTGATTCCTACTGTCGAATCATTGAAAACTCGGAGATTGATTTTGCGAACTTTAACAGCTTCTAGAATTTCTGACAGCGGTTTGTCTCCCAATTCTACCCGCAAAGTATCGAAGAAATGTTGAGAACCAATTTTGTATCCGAAACTTCTTAAACCGGATGCCAAAAGTGCTGTTAAACTCCATACTTTCTCAGCAATGTCTTTCAGTCCAGACGGCCCGTGATAAACAGCATACATACTCGCCATCACTGCCAGCAAAACTTGAGCAGTACAAATATTGCTGGTTGCTTTTTCGCGGCGGATGTGCTGTTCGCGAGTTTGCAAGGCCAAACGCAAAGCAGATTTGCCGTTGGCATCTTTAGAAACGCCGACAATTCGCCCTGGAACTTGCCGTTTAAACTCTTCTCGCGTGGCGAAATAGGCTGCGTGGGGCCCTCCGAATCCCATCGGCACTCCGAAGCGCTGAGTGCTTCCTACGGCTATATCCGCGCCGAATTCGCCGGGGGGTGTGAGCAAGCAAAGGCTCAAAATGTCGGCGGCGACTGTGACTAATGCGCCGACTTCGTGTGCCGATCGAATAAAATCGGTATAGTCGTAAATTGCGCCGTCTGTGGCGGGGTATTGCAGGAGAGCGCCGAAGATTGTACGATCGAACTCAAAGCTTTGATGGTCGCCGACAATTACCTCAATTCCCAGCGGCTTAGCGCGAGTTTGCACCACTTCCACAGTTTGAGGGTGGCAATCTTGGGAAACAAAAAACGCTTTTGCCCCCTTTTTGCCGGCGCCGTAACTCACCGCCATCGCTTCCGCCGCCGCAGTCCCTTCATCCAGCAAAGAAGCGTTGGCAATTTCCAAACCCGTCAGGTCAATTATCATGGTTTGGAAGTTCAGTAAAGCTTCCAATCGCCCTTGAGCAATTTCGGCTTGGTAAGGAGTGTAAGCTGTATACCAGCCGGGATTTTCTAGGATATTCCGCTGGATGACCGGGGGAGTTATGCAGTCGTGATATCCCGTGCCGATGTACGATCGAAATACCTGATTTTTGGCAGCAATTTCTTTCAATTCTGCCAAAGCGCTGTACTCGCTTTGCGCTTCGGGAAGTTGTAGCGGTCCAGAAATGCGAATCGCCGCTGGAACCGTTTTGTCAATCAACTCATCGAGGCTTGAAATGCCCAAAACATTGAGCATTTGCTGGATTTCGCTGGGTGTCGGGCCAATGTGCCGGCCCGCAAAACCACCAATGGAGGAAAGGTTTTGCTGCTGGTTGGGTTCAAGTTGAGGGCTGTAGAGTACCAAGGCGGATTCTCCTGAATAGACTTTTGCTTCTTTGTTTGTAACATTTTGCTAAGAAAACCAGGAAGATTTTCTGCGTCTATCCAAGTCCGACAGTCCGACAGGGGTTGAAACCCCTGTCTCATAGCTAAAGTCGTCTGAAGACGACTAAGGAATGAGAATTAAATAACTTCCACAAGTTTGTGGGATGGGCGTCCCGCCCGTCCAAAAAGGACGGGCGTCCCGCCCATCCTACAACAATTAAAATTGTAAGTTATTTAATTCGCGATCCTAAGCAAGATTTTTTGCGTGTATCAAAGTCCGACAGTCCGACAGGGGTTGAAACCCCTGTCTCATAGCTAAAGTCGTCTGAAGACGACTGTAGATTAAGGTCGATGGTTGAAACCGCTGTCGAGATTCAAACGAAGTCTGCCTTAGCGGACAAGCGAAATAAAGGGGGTATTTAAGCCGGATTTGGTATCAGTCGTCTAAAGACGACTTGTGCTATTAGCCAGGGGTTTCAACCCCTGGCGGATTCTGGAATTATCAACGAGCCCTATGCCCTATGCCCTATGCCCTATTCCCCTTCCACCATTTTGCGATACTCCGGGGCAGAGAAAGCCTCGTCTGCTTCGCTGGGATTGTCAACGCGCACTTTCAGCAGCCATCCAGCGCCATAGGGGTCTTCCGCCAAATCTTCGGGAGCCTCTATAATGTCATCATTGCGTTCTACGACGATACCGGTAACTGGTGCTTTCAAGTCTTCAACCGCTTTCACTGATTCGACTGTACCGAAAGCTTCGCCTTTTTCCAACCCTGCACCGACTTCGGGCAAATCTAGAAACACGATATCGCCGAGTTGGTCAACTGCAAAGGCACTAATGCCGATTGTGGCAATTTCGCCTTCGAGTCGGATGTATTCGTGGGTGTCTAGGTATTTCAAGTCATCGGGGTATGTTAGTGCCATATCTTTTCTCACAATAAACAAAGTATCAAGTAAATCTTAGTGAACTATGGGCATTTATTGATGACTAAGTGGAACAAAAAAAATATTAAACGCTTGCTTTTCGGAGAATTTTCTGTCAAACGACTGATGCGATCTATAATTTTTATTTACGCATTTTTGTGTTTTTACGGTTTCTTTTTTTCAGAACGGCTAATTTTTCAACCTCCCCCATCTAGTCAGAGTGAGAACAGGGAAGTTATCAAAGTTAGCTCAGCTAATGGCGTGAAAATTTCTGCTGTTCATTTCCCTAACCCGCCAGCTAAATATACCATACTTTACAGTCACGGGAATGCGGAAGACTTGGACAGCATTTTGTGGCTACTCAGAGAGATTCGAGATAGCGGGTTTGCTGTGTTAGCCTATGATTATCAAGGTTACGGAACGAGCCAGGGAAAGCCTTCTGAGTATAATACTTATCGCGATATTGATGCTGCTTACAATTATTTAACCCAACAGTTGGGAGTACCTGCAAAGCAAGTTATTCTTTACGGGCGTTCTGTGGGGGGTGGGCCGGCTATTGATTTGGCTTCGCGCCAAAAAGTCGGCGGTTTGGTGGTTGAAAGTTCCTTTGTTTCGGCTTTTCGGGTGTTGACGCGGATTCCGATTTTACCCTTTGATAAGTTTGTAAATATTGATAAGATTGGCAAAGTTCGATCGCCTGTTTTGGTGATTCACGGTAAGGCTGATGAGGTGGTGCATTTTTGGCATGGAGAACAGTTGTTTGCCACCGCCAACGAGCCGAAAGTGAATTTTTGGGTTGATGGGGCCGGTCATAATGATTTGATGGATGTGGCGGGCGATCGCTATGCTGCAACTTTGCGAAAATTTGCTAAGCTAGTAGATGAGTCTTCTTGACAACAATTATGAGCAACGGGCTAGAAGCCCGTTCCACAACAAATACACTTACACTTTCTTGTAAGCCGTTGCTCAGAGCAACGCCCCTGAATTAATGCTCACCTACTTACTTTAACTAGGTCGGTTTGGCGATCGATAAAATGGTTTTTTCACCACACTAGCCGGATAGTTTTTTCCGCGAATCTCGATTTCTAATTGCTGACCGATTTTCGCTAATTTTGTCGGAACAACGGCGAGGGCTACTGGTCGATTCAATGTCGGCGATAATGTACCGCTAGTAACTTCTCCTACTGTTTCGCCTTCAAATATTACCGGATAGCCGTGGCGCGCAATGTGCCGCCCCTGCATTTCTAACCCTACCAACCGCTTTGATACTCCACTCGTTTTCTGCTGTTCCAAAACCTCGCGACCAATAAAATCGCCTTTGGTGTCCAAGTGAACAACCCAACCCAATCCAGCCTCTAAAGGTGTGATATTGTCATCGATATCTTGACCGTAAAGTGCCATTGCTGCTTCTAAACGCAAGGTATCTCTCGCACCCAAACCGCAGGGAACAACGCCAGCAGCTAACAATTTTTGCCACAGTTGTTTTCCTACTTCGGCATCCACCATGATTTCAAACCCATCTTCGCCGGTGTAACCAGTTCTGGCGATAAAACTCGGCTGTCCCAACAGATTTGTTTCTAAGTGACCGAATGCCTTAATTGGTGCGAGGTTGTCTTCCACAAAAGGCTGGAGATATTTAACAGCTTCTGGCCCTTGAATCGCAATTAAAACTTTATCTTCGGAGATGTCTGTAAAACATAGTTCGCTCAATTCTAAGTGAGTGGTGATCCATGCTTTGTCGGCGATGCGAGTGGCGGCGTTGACAATGATTACTGCACGTTCTTCGCTAGTAATAGGGTCTGGTTCTTGGCAGTAGAAAATAATGTCGTCTAAGATGCAGCCTTGGGCATTTAGCAAGACTGTATATTGAGCTTGACCGGGTTGCAAGCGGCTCAAGTCTGAGGGTACTAAGGGTTGAAATTTTTCTATTACTTGTTTCCCTCTCAAACCAAATTTTCCCATGTGGGAAATGTCGAACATTCCTGCTTGCTGGCGTACTGCTTGGTGTTCGCTGCTGATGCCTGCGTACTGTACTGCCATCTCCCACCCGGAAAAGGGTACCATTCGGGCTTTGAGTTCTAATGATAGGTCGTACAGAGGGGTGCGGGCAAGTTGGCTCGGACTCTCTGGATTGTTGGGTTCAGTTGACTTTGCCACTGGTAGCGCTTTGGTTGCGGGTAGACTGTTTTGATTTTACGGGAAAATTGGTTGTCGCGGTGTGTAGGGCGATCGAATTTAACGACACGGCAATGCTGTTTAGGTACAAGTCGCGATCGAATTTAACGACACGGCAATGCTGTTTAGGTACAAATTAGGATAAGGCAGTGCCGTTTCCCTAATCTTGATTTATGGAGAATAGCGGGCTCGAACCGCTGACCCCTACAATGCCATACTTACCAGAGATAGGATATAACGGAAAAAGGGTGTTTCAGAGGTTGGCAAAAGTGTTTAAGAGCAAAATTGGGTACGGTTAACCAAAAATGGCAAATTCTGGGGTTTTTAAAAAATTCGGTGATGTTTCGGTAGAAATCGTTAAAGGGAATTACAGATTAAGGTGGCGGGCCCTCGGCCGCCGTTTTTGTTTGGCGATCGGGAGAGCCGATACAGAGGCGGCGCGAATTGTGGCAGAGGGCCGGGCCCAAGAAATTAACGCCGATATTTTGTTTGGGCGGTTTGACGAAAGCTTGGCAAAATATTCTCAAATTCACGCCGATCGTATTGCCGCCAGCAAAAAAGGATTGGATTTGCGCGAAGTTTGGGAAAAATACAAAATTCATCAAAAATACCGAGCCGCGAAAACAACTCAAAAGGATAATTGGCGAACAGTTGATCTATGTTTGGAAAAATTGACGGCTGAGCAATTACTGCTAGAGCGATCGGAATTGCTACTGCCAAAGCTTCTGCAAACTTACGCATCCGGTACAATCCGAAGAGCGCTGGCAAGCCTGAACGCGGCTTGTAATTGGGCTACAGAAGCCAAAGTAATAGAAAATAATCCTTACAGTAGGTTGACTAAGCAATTACCCAAAAACCAACAGGGCGATCGCTCACGAGAAATCTTCACGACCGCAGAGATAAAAAAAATCCTTGCCGCGTTCCGTGCAGACAAAGCCGCGAGTTTCTATGCAGATTATATTGAACTATTGGCTTTGACCGGGTTTAGGCCCGAAGAGGCGATCGCTCTAAGTTGGGATGATCTGACCGCTGGAGAAAATGGGAAGCTTTCGATCCGAGTAAACAAGGCACATAGCAAGGGTGAGCTCAAGAATACCAAAACAGGAGATCGGCGCGATTTCCCATGTAATCCGCAACTCACTAAATTTTTAGCTAACTTACCTAAGATTCCCAATTTGCACAATCTAATTTTTCCTTCTCCCAAAGGGGGGTACATAGATCAGCACAATTTTTCTGGTCGGTATTGGTTGCCAATCGTTCGAGAATTGGCAGTCAGTAAGAAAATCAAGCAATATTTACCCTGTTACAATTTACGCCACAGTTTTATCACGAGGTTGGTTCGTGAAGGCTTAGATGTTGCAACGATCGCCAAACTAGCAGGCAACAGCCCAAAAATGATTTTTGAGCATTACCTGAGCGCTAATAGTGATTTAGAATTACCAGAATTTTAACCCAGAGCCGATGGTGGGATTTGAATTTGCGATCGTTCGATTACGAACCAAATTAAGTCGCCGACTGCATCGCGTTAGGGTTTGTTTCAGGTTCGGGATCTGGAGTTGTGATTTGCTGATAGCGTCCTACTCCAATCGCGTGTTGAATTACTCGCATTGCTTCTGCCAGTTCTGGATTGTCTTTGCACGTAAGAATCAACGGTGTTCCGTCCCAGTGCGAAAATCCGACAGGCTTGCCATTGGATAACTGAGTTTCTATTATAAAAAAAACCTCGATAACCATTTCCTGCTGCTGTGTGAATAATGGAAATATTGTCTGAATCAGTGATTATAATCGACATAATTTTAATTTTTAAACAAACGCTATTTGTCTCCAAGCTCCCCATGTACCATTGTTTTGGCATCTTTTCCAGAAATTACCATTTCCATCGGTAAATTCTTGTACCTTATATAGGTTAGCACTCGCTAAACCATGTAAAGCGTCAAACTGCATCAACATTCCTGCATTAATAGGAAGATTAGAATTAGTGACGCTACCGTCAACCCAAAGAGTCATAGCATATTGCGCGTATGATAAATTATTTGCATCGATAGCCACACTACCTGTACGTGGCTCTAGTAGCCAAGCATTTTTTACTTTTATATGATCGGCTCCTATACCTCCTAAAACTATGAAGGCTCCAGTAGTACGAGAAGTAGAAGCTGTAGCATTAGATAGAGTGATAATTCCGCTAAGAGTTTTGTTACCTGCAATTGTTTGATTAGTGGTTAAATCTACAAACTTACTGGGATTTTCCCACCCGCGATCGCCCCTAAGCAAAAACTCCCCACCACCAGCAGGCGGCGCCGGTACCAAGCCATTACTACCAGGGAGGTTGGCAGATGGTGCACCGTAAACACTGAGCAAGGTTTCGAGAGCGGAAATGCGATTGGCTAATTCCTCGTTGCCGTTATTTTTTTTTTCTGCTACAACCGTGCCCCATACCAAAATACTATCGGCCGGAGTTAAAACATTACCGATCTTAATTTGAATCCCAAGACTCAAGTCTTCAGCGATATCTATAGTATTGGAGTCCGAAAAAAACCTCATCAGATTTACATCATAGTAGGGTTCCTTGTTAAAAATTCTGATAGGTGCGCGCTCGATCCACGCTCCGGCTCCTTTTTTTACGTAAAGTATAATTTCCTTGAATGGGGTATTAAGTGCTACTTCTTCGAGAATTTGCTGAAGCACGTCTGGGGGAGTGTCGTCTGGAATATAGGGGAATTCGGCCGCATCTATACTTTTGATATTAATGGTCAGTCTTAAAGTGGTAGCGAATCCGCTGTGTTCCGCTTGAGGTTTGTAAATCGTAAAAATAGGCGCAGTATAATTGCTAGAATTGATTTGAAATAAAATACTTTCAGCGATGGCCATATTTGAAGTAAGAAATAGAGCGTACTCCGATAATAGCATTTCAGAAGTTGCGGGAAAACTTCTCCCACTTCATCCAACTAACAGATATAGCAGTTTTTCTGACTTGTGGAAAAAAACGAGGCGACCGAGCGGCTACCTTCCGCGACCGACTACTTGTGCCACAAAAGATAATGATTTTTTCTTCTGTTGCTTAAGTTGTGGCGCGACAGATCCAGACAGCGTTAAGGAATTGCTGGTACGGCGATCGGCAAATGCCGGATGGATTAGTGCTGATTGGTGGTGGGATTTTGGCTGGCTGCTGCCTGCGGGGTTTGTGAATTTGGGTATTGGGGTTACAGTTCCGAGTCCACCTGTCGAGCGCGATCGGGTGTTTGTCTTTAAACCAGACTTGACACGAGGGTATCTGGATTTAGATTTAGATTCTCACGCTAAGGCTGGGGCTGATCAACATGAGGCGAAGGCTCAAGTAGTTAATTTTAATAACGTGTCTTTTGAAGGGGAATTAACGGTTAATACATCGGGAGATATCCGCGTCGCTGTCCCCCGATCGCAATGGTTTGGAGATGGTAAAAAAATTTGGCAAAGGTTTATATTTCAAGCTCCTGATATGCCTTATGAATTGTCAAATCTAGTTTTAGATAATGATAATATCAAGGTGGTAAATGGCAAAATTGAATTTATGGGAGTTGAACTGTAAATGCCAGATTATTTTCACTCTGCTTTGCGTGGCGAACAGATCCACGAAGCTAAAATCAAGGTTTTGCCTGAAGGTTCTATTTTCCCTATACCCGATTGGGAAGGGCAATTTTTAGTAATTGGATTGAAACTGTATGTCAGCATCAAGCAAAACAATGTTTTGACGTGGTTGCAACCAAAAGCTTCCAATTTACCGCAATTGCCGTCTAACGTGGTTGTTTTTGAGCAAGGCTACGAAAATCCTCCAGCACCGAGAGATAAGTCTGGAGTAATTTATTTAAACATAGATACCAAAGATATATGGTATTTTGAGGGTGCAAATTGGATTAAATTAGGTCAAGGCGGTAGTGCTTCAAGTCTTGATATTATTTCTGGTCGCAGTGCGACAAATTGGCAAGGTAATTTTTTCGGTCTATTGAATCCTGTTTTGGAGAGTGAAGAGAATTGTTTGCTTGTTAAAAAATGGCTGCCTAACACTAAGTATTACTTTGCCATCACAACTCCTGCAATGTTATCCTTGGGGGGTAGTGACGATAATTTGTTTTATATTGGACTATGGGATGGTTGGGGGCAATCACACGTTATAGCTAGCTACTTAGACAAAAATGATGAAATATGTTTTACTTTAGACACCACGCTGTTTAACGAAAAACCTGAACCCTATAGATTAGGTATTTATATAAAAAGAGATATAGGGTATTGGCGTTACTTAAACTTTGAATTTAATCTAGATACGCGCTTTGTAAAAATAAAAGAACTGGCAAATATTTATTACGGGTATTAATTATGGTTAGCTTTTTGACCCCAGCGACAGGTGGGATTCAACCAATAAACGGACGGGCTGGCTCTATTGTCAAGGACTTAGCAGAGGCTAAGCGAGGTGTACCAGGACAAGACATCATCCCCCATCCTATTAATAAAATTATTGCTGCCACGCAAATTGCACTAGCTCAACCTAGTTGCGATCCAGAAACTGCAACACAACGAACTGCCGCGCAAGTCCAAAAAACAATAATTGAAATAATTTACAATGCTATTGAGGATACGATTAAGGGTACTTTAGAGACTAGCGTAGAAGTACAGCAAATATTAAAAAAACTTGAACCGTTGGAGGCATTGCAAGAATTGTCAACATCTCAATTACAAGAAATGGAATTATTGAATAAGGATTTAGATGTGCAGAGAAAAGCCGCTACAATAGCAGCAATTAGCGCTGTATCTCGCGCAGCTCCTACGGCAGCGCAAGCTGCTAATGCTGCTATGGGAGCAAGTAACATTAAGTTAATTGCAGGTGTTGCAGCGCATTTAGAGGCTCCGGTTGGCGTAGCTATCAACCTTGGCAGATATGGCGGGGTTGGCGAGGCGATAACCGTAGAAGCAATTGAAGTTGTGAGCCAAGCTTGTACTTTTGGATAAATAAAATATGGCAATTTGCAAATATGCAGGCGGTGGAATAACCGCGGCAACAGGAAAAGCGGGACTGAGATTAGGCAGTGCATTAGGCTTGTTTAGTGCGGTAGATGTAGGGACTCGACTCTACACGGGATATGGACTTTTGGAGACTTTATCGGTTCCTTATATCGAGTGTCCTGATGGCTCTTATGCAAGTGCAATTGAATGGTACGGAAGCGGGTTAAAGTGTCCAAAAAAACCAGAAACTACTGAATTAGGAATTCAACCGCCTTCGCCTCAAAGTAATCAAGCTCTTTCATATAACGACGCAATTGAAGCTTTAGGAGGGGGTACAACAACGTTTTTTGGCGCTTACAGTTTTGGCTTTAATCTTTACGGCAGTATGCTTGGAAATTCTCCTTTTGCAACTAGCCGATCAGGTCATTACGATACAGGAGTATACCAATCTCAAGATAAACTAGGAAATGTTTTTAAAAGAGGAACCATAAGTGACGGAATGGGAAGCCCGCTCACCGATGAATCAAATCCAGGTGCTTACAGCGATACAGGTCGCGGTGGCTTTTTTTTAGATCCAACCTTTAATCAAACTTGGAATGGAATATCGGGCGGAAGTTATTGGTTTATAAATTATCAAGCCCCTTTGCTAACCAGAACAAAATTTGCAGTTCCGTACATGAAAAGAAATGGATATTTTCGTGGTCAAGCTCCTTATACTTTGCTTGGAATTCAAGCAAGTATTCCCTCTAATTACGAAAAAGCTCCACCTGTCGCCAATATTTCACCACTACTTCCTGGCTTTACTCCAACACCCCCACCACCAAAAGAGGATTGTGAAGAAATGGCTTGTCCTTGTTTAACCAAGAAAGATATAGAAGACGCAGTAAAAAAAGCATTAGGTCTTAAAGCCTTTGCCCCTGAAAAACTAATCAGAGAAATAGGGGCAAAAATGTTTGTCGCCCCCGGCCCGTCATTGGTTCCGGTTGTACCCAAGGATTTAGTAGAAGCGATCGCCGCATTGGTAGCCGCTAATTACATGAGACAAGGCTTAGGACGATATCCTGTGATGATGCCTGGCTCCCTCATCAATGATAATTCCGTTGCCGACGCTGTGCCGGCGCAACCGATCGAAAATTACGCAGAATGGTTTGAGTGGTTTATAAAACAGCAGGACGCCATCCAAGGGGAATGGCCTGTAGAAATTGCGATCGTAGATGGAGCCAAGCGTCAGCCACTCAAATTCGAGAATATTTCCGAAGCTTTTGCAGAGCTTAGCGGGTTGATGATCCAAACCGCCACCGACGCCGACGCTGCTGTAGCCGTATCTTCTCACGCTGCCGTCGCTGCCACCAAGGCACATACTGCTAGTGTGATTGCTCAGAAAAATGTGGAGTGTTTGATTCGGTTCTTTGGCGTCAGAACGGGTTACGGATCGATTTTTATTGATTCTGCAATTACTCCAATGGATTCCGATAATCCAACGTTCAATCTGAAAAAATTCCTTACGCCCTCCAAGCAGCCGATCGCATTCCTAACTGACGTTGACCCATTCGATTTTCAGGCTGTGTTAGACAGAATTTTACGTAACAGCGAGATTGCCAAATCTGCGGTAGCGCTAGATGCAAAATCGGGACTGGTAGGAGACTATGCTCGCAACCAAAGAAAATACGACGCGGCTGAGACCAAGCGCGAAGCTGAAAAAGAACTTGAAAAATTGCAAGCTAGTATTAACGCTGCCAATCCCGAATTTAAAGTTAGAATTCGAGTAGATACGCCAGCCCCAACGGGCGATATCACTGGAAATAATTTTGTAATTAAGAGGCCAAAAACTGCCGATGAATGATTTGACTTGGGCTGAATTACTGGCAGCGCTTGCACCGGATTCTATTTTTGTAGATAACAGTCGCGGTGTTTGCGTAAATGTTTCCCTGGTTTCTGGGGAATCTCCAAACTTAAATTTACTGACTCAAGTAGGAGTAATCGAATTTTGCTACAAACTTCTTGACGCTGCCAATCGAGCTCAAACTACTAAAAATGCAGCATTGCCAGCGGGCAGTAAGCTTAATTCCTTTGGCGCACCGATTTGGAGTACGCCAAGTGCCGCTGGACTGGTAACTGCTCGCCATTCAGTAGCTGCTCAATTTACAGTTTCTACCGCAGTGGCTGTGGCGCCGCTTACCTGATGAATAATACACCAATCGTACTTGGCGAACTTACAGAACTGCGATCGCGCCGAACGCGGATTATTAACAGCCAGAATTTAGGCGGCGAACGGACGATCGACATTACTGCCAGCAGCGACGGTAGCAATCCCGGAATAACTACCGGGCCCGGAACTGGCAGCAGTGGAATTCTTGGCGGCATTGTTTCTAGGCTCCAACAGTTTGCCGGCTTCTTATTTCAGCAGGCGCTAAACACTCTGACCGCTAGCATTAGCCAAATTGCCAGTACGTTGGTTAGTAGCTATTTGCAGCTTGAAAACTTTGACTGGAATAGCACCGATGAGGAAATCAAAAAACAAATTACCGCTAACAATGAATCACTACTGCAAAATTCCGGCGATGCGGTTGGACAGATGGCAGCATGGGGATTAATTGGGTTTGCAAATTTGGCGATCGGCGCAACACTCGGAGCTTTAGGGAAAGCTACCGGGAATAACAAGCTACGCGGGGCGACGATCGCCGGCATTGCGGTTCCCGTGCTTTCTGGCAAAATTGCCTTGGCTCTGGCAGAGGAAGGTGGCGATGAAGTGGGCGATGAATTGCGATCGTTTCTGATGCAGGCTCGCAGCATCGCTGTTCGGAATGGGATTTTAGCTACTATTTTGTCCGCGCGCAAAGCTGGGTTTTTTGGTGGCAGTGTTACTGATACCTCGCTGCCTGTTGATAGTTTCATTTCACGCCAACAGGATTTTATTAAAAAAAATATTCCTGACAAGTGGCAGGATTGGGCCGAAGACGTTCTCGATAGCTTCAAAGATTCCATATCTGAGGCTATTTATGTTGTTACAAATACTATTGACGATGCGCTGGCAGCGTCTAAATATGCTGCGTATCAAAATGAACGCAGACAGCAAGTAACTTTATTATTAAACGAACCAGACGATGACTAAAATTAACTTTCAAGGTTCAATTGAAGATGTAAAAAAGCAAATTGAACAAACTATTGCTACTTATGAATTGCTAGGCAATCAAACATCTGTTAAATTTGAAACATGGTTTGAGAAATGGGAAACGGGATTTTTAACAGCGACCGAAAATAGGACGTTAGGTAATTATCAATTAACAGGCGAAAACGCATGGAGAGCGGACGCGGGCAAACGTCCACGGTTCCGCCAGTGGGAAAACGATCAAGGAATTATCACAGGTGAATACTGGCGCGATCGGAATAATGATGCTACATCATTGATTCTCAGTGGCACACCTGAAATGCTAATTGATCAAATTATTCAAATCGAACACAGACCTAATGGTGGCGGTAAGACTACCGAATCAGAATTTACTGGTGGTGGGGAAGTTAAACGCAAAGGTAGACCGCAATTATATATTTATTTTGTTGAAGACGAAGCGGACGTAGAAACAGGTTACAAGCCGATTGCGAGTGAGATTTCGATGCGCTTAATGAATCAAACCGAATCTAGCCTGAGCCGTGCCGACTTAAATCAGTACACAGCAAAAATCCAAAGTGTTTTTGGCACCAATGGAGGTAGAATTTGGAAGCGAGGAAAAGATATGGCAAGTTACACAGATTGGGAAAATGGTTATCAATTGCAATTATTAGTGCGTTCTACAACCGACGGTGAAGAATTGATAAAACACTTTTTAGCTATTCAAAACGCACCATTTATTAAGAAAAAATATTTTTATAGCGAAAATCAAGACACGGTTAACGCTTACCCTACAATTCCAGGCGAAGAAGTGATTTTAGGCAAAACCGTCAAAAAAACACGTCATCGTCCCATAGCAGAAATTAAATTTCAGTCAGCTTGGATTTCTCTTCCTAGTATCCGCAAGCCAATTTATTTAATTGATGTGTCCGGTGAAAATAAAATATTTTCTGATTGATCTTGCTAAACGCGGAAGGGTGTCACCCTTCCGCCACGCAGTCTACCTCGTTTTACCGGGCTATGTTTGAAGCATGACATCACCCTTTAGAGGCAGATTTACCGATGGCTGATATTACTTACAGCGAATGGACGACTGCGATCGGAGATACAGAGATCAGCTCCATGATCACCAACGCATCGCTACCCAGCTCAACCTTACCGCCTGCCGAAACGCTTTGGAAAATGGTACAGGGGTACAAAAAAGCCCAAGATGCTTACAACGCAGAAGACGAAAGCGGTACAGCTCCCAATTTGGCAACGATCGACACCATGATCTTGGGCCCTAGCGTTGAAATCATGGCAGGCGACGGTAGACCTTACGTGCGGGGACGCGCTCAAGTACAGTGCGTGTTATTCCTCGATTCTAACGACGTGCAGGGGGTCACAGTAATCTAATGACTCAAAGATTTTCTAACATTCGCAAAGCTATAAAAGACGGATTAACTGGTGCTGATTTAACTGCGTACAAGGCGTGGCGACGCGGCGATACAAAAATTGACGCGATTAGCGTACCTCGCGGCCCCAGCGTAAGAAAGGCGTTAAGTCCGTTTTTTGAGGAAAGCTACACATCTTTTGTCACGGCCAAAATTTCTGGACGAGCTTTTGCAGCTCTCGGTACAACTGGCTTGACCGATACCAATCTAGGGCTTAATAATGTTCCGCTAACAGCAGGATCGACGTTAAGAAAATTGAAGCGCTTTTCACCTGCTAAGGCAATTTTGTTTATTCCCGCAGCAGGGGCAACGACAGCATCGCCAAAATCCACAATTACCACACTGGAATATAAAAAAATTCCCGGGAGTAGTTACACCTTGCCCATAGGTAAGCGATCGGTAGCCGGAGGGAGAAATTGGCTTGAAGTTACTGCTACTTTAGAAGCTGAGGTTAGTCCAGGCGTGCGGGTATCTTTCCAGGTTGAAAATTTTTAAGGAGCAAGTAATGGTAACTAGGCAAAGATTTCGCGATTTACAAGACTCAATTAAAAAGGGTCAACAAGGGGAAAAGCTTACAGCTTTTAAAAACTGGCGAGCTGAAGGGCCTGCCGCCACTTTTACTGCTCCAGCTATGCCCGCAAGGGGGGCAGCAGTCAAAAAAGCGCTGCGGCCTTTCTATACTGGCAGCACCGATATTACGACTTTTGCTGTTGTTAAGGTGTCGGGTAGAGCTTACGGTGGTATCGCAGCCGTTGGAATGAGCGATGTTAAACTTTCTCTTGAAGATATTGCTGATACGCCTGCTGATGGAGTTTCTTATGAGTATGTAGACGGATTCTCGCCAGCTAAAGCAGTAATTTTTTTACCTGGTACAGGTTCCAATACTACACTTTCTCGAATTACCAACAAAAGCTACAAAAAGCGCAACGGCGCAACCTATACTCTTCCTTTTGGTAAGCGCGATTTAGCAGGAGCTCGCGATCAAAAAGGAATGCGCGGACGGATTCTTGGCGGTGTGATTGCTGGCGCTTCTGTAAGCTTTAAAGAAGAAAGCTATGCCCCATAACGTTAATATCGAAACTCTCGAAAATTGTTTTCGTTCTTACATTTGGAAACCGCCTGAAGGTTTTTCAGACGCAGAATGTCTTGAATTGGTCGGTGCGCTTGATACTGCCAACAAAGCGACAACTCAGTTTTTGCGAGGTGAAATTGACGAAGAAACTTTTCTTGATATTAAGGAATGGGCACACGGCTTGGAAGAAATGGATGACTTTATAGAAAGTGCAGAAGATAATATTGAGCTGCTTTTGCCTGGGCTTCTATGAGTATCATTGCCGACGATTTGGGGGGTTGGTTTAATATTGGCTCTATTTCTCCAGATCACGAGTGGAAAATGGCTCCTAACGGTGCAGGACTAAACGCGCTTTTTCGATTGAGTTATACAACAAATTGGAACGAGTGGGAAACGACAACTAAATTCAAATCTTACGGGTTGATTCGATTTCACTATCGACAAAATGAACAATTTTCGTTAGTTAGTCGTGCGGTAAAAATTTACCCTAAGCGAGAAATTGAGTTAGTTCGTTTTCCGCCACCTCCTGAGTTTTCTAATTTAATCAATATTGTGCGAGTGCCTGCCGTTAAGCGCGTAACTTATGATCGTAGGGGGCAGAACGGCTTAAACCTAGCAAATATTATCAACTGGTCGGTAAAGATTGAATATTTGCTAATTACCTAACATTACTACTGCAACAACATCCACCGTAACATGAACAGTTACATAGTTGGGATTGCGATCGGATGCGTTGCGATTTTTGCTTGGTATAAACTTTCGCATCGTAAAAAAGAATCAACACCTGACTATACAAAGCTAGAGCGAAGGCTTAACAAAGTAGAGTCTCAAACATTCCGAAACAAATTTGCAAGTGAACGAAACACAGAAAGAATAGATGCGATGGAAAACAGGCAAGATCGGGCGGATGAATGGTTTGGCTCTATTATTCGGCATAGTCGCGCCCAGTTTGACAAAGAAGCAGTTGAGAGCTTTTTAAAAGAACAAGGACTAGAAGAGGAGGAGTAATGGAAAACAAGCCCCCTCAAGGCAGGAACACAACAGTGACATTCATGACTTATTTAGCGGTTATTTGCTTGATATTTACAGCTCTTTATGTATACCTAATTATTCATAATCGAGAAGTTCCCACCTTTGTTACTGTAACTATTTCTTTTACCCTAGGCCCGCTGGTGTACACCCTTACACCCAAAGCAATTGGTTAATGGATAAAACACAAGTTATCAAACACCTTGAAGAACGCAAAGAACAGTTAAACGCGCTAATTATCCATTTGGAGCACCGAGGCAAAAACCACCCGCAATACAACCAACTTGAGAATTGCAAAAATGAATTAGACTTAGTAATCTCTCAACTGAAAAGATTAAAGTAAATATATGCCGTGCCGTATTTTCAAGCTGACGAATTACTTAAAAATCCCGAAGCTTCTCTTGATGATTTACTTACGGCAATAGAAGATTTAGGAGTGCAATATGGGTATATTGTGGCAATGGCGTCACAAGGATTGAGAGAAGACGCAGAAACAGACTTGGTGCGCTTATTGGTATTGATTAAAGCTTTGAAATTCAAAATAACTCAAATCGTAAAACATGACTAACATTAAACTAGACGTTCCGTACTTTTCTCAAGTAGACAACAATACTCGGTATTTTGGCTCAGGCAGTAGACAATGCTGCATGACCAGCAATGCAATGGCAGCTAATTACTTATTACAAAATCACAAGCTAGAATCTTTTGCTCAGCGGGCAAAGCGACTAGGACTAAACGAACCTGAAAGCGCATACGGAGAAATTCTCAATCATTACGGCGACAGTACAGATCACGGGGCAAATACAGAAGCGCTCAAAGCATTTAAATTGGAAAGCTATTTTAGCACCAGCTTGACGATCGAGAATTTGATCTACAGCTTAGAGAGAAGTGTGCCAGTACCAGCCGGACTGCATTACAAATCTAGCGGCCACATTGTGTGTGTAGTAGGAGTTGACACCGATAAGGAGTTTTTCTGGGTGCACGATCCTTATGGCGTCCGCGCCGGAATTGCAGACTATTACGAGGCGATTGGCGGGCAATCAGGCCGATACGACAAATATAGTTTTGAAATTATGGAAAATCTCTGGACGGCTCGCTCGGACGGGTGGGGGCGAATATTCACTAATGTTGGTGGTAAATCCACAGGTTTGTAAACTGCAAAAATCCCCCTCGGATACAGAGGGGGATTCAGGATAGAAGTTAATCCCTGATAGGGTTTTAAGAATAAAATATGCACTTACTACGGTTTCAATCCCTGAAAGGGGCGGCTTGCATCGCCACACAAGCCACATCGGAATCGCCATCGGTCTGCCTAAACGCCTGCTACATTGGGTGCCCCGCTGTGGCGGTAAGTGAGCAACGCCAGCGAGCCACCATAATTATAAACGTTTATCGACAATCTGAGGTTTAGTCGGGGGGATGGAATCATCAATCTTCAAGTTATTGACCTGACGCGCTACCGTTGCACTCCTCCCCGATATTTGGGAGGCTGACAGAGCCTGAACTGTGCACCGCAGGATATACCAGCCACCACAATTATATCGGGTTTCCACGATCGCAACGCTCCATAATCCAAAATCTAATTTCCCCTCCTAACTCAACGCATCCCGAATCTCATCCACCGCGTCCAATTCCTTGAGAAATTCCAACCGTGCGATCGCCAACGTCACCAAATCTGCAGAATGCAGTTTCGCCACATCTGCCACCGTGCCGTCGTAGCAGGCCTCGATCAACTCTGCCGCCAATTTGCGAATTTTGATCCAGTGCAAAATTGTAGATTTGTCAGCAGGTCGTAAAAGTTCAACAGCCTGATCGATCAATTCAGCCGAGAAAACCCGGTAGAGGTGATCTATTTCATTCGGGTCGTCGCTGCTACCTAAAATTTGGAGGAAAGCTTCGAGCACGTACCCGACTTCTGCCGGAATTTCCACTGCCAGCAATTCTGTAAAAGTTTTTTGTTCGGCATCCCCCAGGGCTCCCCAGACTTTTTTGCGATCAGCGGCGCCAGATTTGCAAACTTCTGCAAGAATTCCCCGCACCTGCTGGGCAAAATAAGCATCATTTTCGGCAACAGCTTTTTGTAAATATTCTAAAAGTTCGGTTTCGTCTTCGTTTAATCCACTGGGGGAACTGTCACCAACTGCCACCATCTGTCCCACGATCTGCACCGGGTCAAAGGTAAGCGCTGGTTGGCTTTGAGCTGCCATTGGGGGAACTGTCACCGCTTCTAGGTTTTCATTTTGCAGTTCGCTCAAATTTTTGTAATTTTCAGAAATTTGCTCGGCCCATTTCTGGAAATTCTGCACCGATTCAGTGTCAAAATTTTCTGTCTTAACGTTCTCATCAGTTGGCAATTTTTTTGAAATCGCGAAATCGGTGACAGTTACCCCAATACTCCTAGAACCCTTATCCTGCAAGGGTTTCACTGGGGGAAGACCTGGTGACATTTGGGTGACAGTTCCCCCAGTGAAATTTTCTAATTGGGGGAACTGTCCCACGCTGGGTGCAGTTAAATCGGTGCCTGTACCCATTACAGGTACTGAGTTAGAGGGTAATTGGGGGATTGGGGGAACTGTCCCACGGGTATTTTCAAAAAATATACTTTTCCCAGATGTCTTGATCGCTCCATAACCGAGGGCGACAAGTTCGTTAAACCAACTTTTTGTAACTTGAGCGGTAGGACGAAATTTGAAATTAAAAGCCTTTTGAGCATCGCGGACAGAAATCTTCCCCCCTTGCCGTTCGGCTGCTAATAAAATTTTTGTCAGATTAGGAGCCAGGGCCGATCGATCCGAAAATTCTGTGTAGAGACTCGCCACCTGGTCAGCCGCAAATTTTACAAATTTCACTGCCGACTCAACCGCGCTGCGGGGAATTTGATTTGTCACTTGCTGACCGTTAAAAACGCAGGTCAAGCCGTGAATGATAGTTGCCAGCTTTCCCACCTTTTCCGGCATTTTGCCGAAAGCAGCTCTCAAGCCTTGTTTTGGTTCAGCTATCCGTCTCCGATGGCACGCTAGGGTGAAAACACGGTGATATTCCTTAGCCTGCTTGTCAAATTCAAAACAAATAGCGGGCAAATTATCAATTCTCTGGTAAAGGTCACTGAGCATCGGCGTTAAGTCAAAACGCCCGCCGTCATCCTCTGGCAAGTTTGGCACTGCCAGCGGTTGAAACACAAAATCAAACCGGGCAAATTTCCCGTTGCTATCAGAACAATCCTTGAGTAAGCCTGCGAGCACGTCCGGCTGGATTGTACCGAATACACTCAAGCCGACAGCTTCAACGCTTGCTCTGACACCTGAAGCCCGCAAAACTGTTGTACCGGTGCCGTTCCAAAAACTGAGCATATCTTCCTCGTCCGAACCCTTCCCCCCACGGTACTGGTTTGCAGATTTGAGCATCCCCGCGAGTTCGTCACAGCAAAACATCATTGCTTGATCGGGAAATTCTGCCTGCTGGTAAATTATTGCTTCTCCGGTGGTTTTGTCAAAAATACGGACTCTGAGCTTGGGTTCTTTCGGTTTAGGGCCCCGATCGTCTTCTTTTTTGGCGGCTTTCCAATTATTTAATTCTGTTTCGTAATTTAACTTGGCTTGCTCGAAGTCTCTTTGATCTCTTTCTCTCAGTTCTCTCATGGGGCGAAGGATCATTGCTCTAGGGACGGGAGATTTGAGCTGTGACGATTCTCCCACCATGCCGCAGTTGTAATTCGGTACGCAGCGCCAGTCAGTATCGCGCCGGAGAATAGTTTCTGTGCCGACCTTATAAAGACTGGATACTTGAGCCAACAAGGCTGCAAGATAGCATTCTGAGCGCAAATTCAGCATCCCTGCCAGTTTCTCGATCGGCTGTGCCAAACCCACAGGCAGCACCTCAGTTAACTTGATTGAGGTTTTGTGAGCACTGAGCAAACTCTCGATTTCTGTCGCGACATCGGGGCGATCTGCTTCTTGCTCTTTTTCTTGCTCCTGTTCGCGGTAAATTTTCCAGATGTCGGAACTGGGGAGCCGATAGGTTTTAGCTAATTCGGAGATTTTGAGCTGGATTTGCGATCGCTTCAGGTCTAGGCTGAAAAGTTTTTCAATTTCAGTTTCTAATGTGGCAGCGTCGGGCGTCTCAAATTTGGGATGGGTGAGGACGTTACTGGATTTTTGGGTATTGGATTTTAGATTTTGGGTTTGGCGCTGCTGACGATCGGGCATTTGTACGCCTGTGCGATCGGCGAGCTCCATCACCACTTCGTAAAAATCCTTTCCAGTGGGGGAACCAGTACCGCCTTTGATTTGGTGGAGAAATTGCACCGGCCCGCCACCAACACCACAACCGAAACACTTAAATAATTTTTCCGCTGGGGAGACACTGAAGCTCCCAGTTTTTTCCTGATGGAATGGACACAAACCCTTCAGGCTGTCGCCAGACTTTTTGAGTGCTACCCAGTTGCCGTAAAATTCCTCAGCGTCCAGGCGTGGCAGAATTTCATTTTCGAGAATATCAACCAAACTTTTTTCAACATCTATATATATAGTGCTTTTTTCGGTTGGAATTTTCGGCAACTCTACCGCTGGAGCCTCGCGCATCAGATCGAGAATGAATTGGGGAGCCTCTGCAATTTCCCCGGTATTTTTCCAAACGTAGGGCTTCCCGGTGTCGGGGTGGATCGACGGCGGCAGAGTGCTGCACTCGTTCCAGCGGAGTTCTAGTTTCTGGCAGAGCTCGCTGTTGTTGCACCCGTAAAATTCAGTAAGTTTTTTGGAGATCGCCGGGGGAATCGGTGAAGTTGTGCCGGATTCCCATTGTTGGATATTTTCGGCAGTGATTTTAGAATTCTCGACTGCGGCGTTGAGTTGTTGTGCGATCACTTCCACACTTAAACCTAATTCGAGGCGAGGGGCAGGATTGAGAATAAAAAATTTGGTAGCGGCGAGATTTTCCCAACGGCTGCGGGGCACTGACAACAGAATTTGAAAATGTCCATGTTTGCCTGATGTCCATCGCTTCGTCGTGGGGTAAAGGCTACCACCCGAAAGCTCTCGATATTTTTCCAGCGCCAGCGGGCCGTCAAAATCCACGGCCATAATGCCGCCAGACAGCGAGCCCGTGACCAAGCTCACCCCAGTCCAGGTGCATTTTTTACCCTCAGCATTTGTCTGTGATCGAATTGCGGCGATCAACTGTTGGCGATCGAGTTTGGCTTTGTTCCAGTCTTTCCAGAAGTTTTGTTTGCCGATGCAGAGTGTCAAAGCCCATTCTGCGGGCATTTGAGATATTGCTTCGATCAGTGCGTCGGTATTGCTGGCGTGTGGGGAAAACATAAAGCTGCCTCTACTGTTGGGACAAATTACTGATTATTTGTGGCGCTGATACCGAAAAATTGAGGTAAGTGATGGGCTCAGAGTTCAGAGACTAAGCCCATCGCGAGTCGTCTACCAGGACACAATGAATATAGTCTACCTATTGACAAGTTGTCAACTGGTGGATTATATTCGTTGTGTATTATGCACAATGCCAGTAATGAATAAATTAAGAAGCGTTCTAGTAGCGAAAGGAATTGAAAACGCAAATCAGCTCAGAGTTGCAACAAAAAAAGCCGACTCACAAAAAAAAGGGATTGGGCAAGCAACAGCTTTATCTGCATGGAACGATCCTTTTTGGCTTCCTAATGCTTCTACTTTGCAGTTGATTTGCAGGGCATTCAACATACAACCGGGCGATTTTCTCTTCTATTTAGAGGATGATGCCGCCGAAGTCGATGAAGTAGTAGAGATGAAGGAAACTTTGAATGGAAGATAATACGATCGCATATCAGCGCAAAATGGACGGCGAATATTTCGCCGCCAACTTCAAGCGCGTGTTTTTCCCGGCAGACCCATTTGAAACGGGAGTGCTAGTAGATGCTGCTAATCTGGATGTTTCTGATTTGGTTGCAATTTATCGCGCAACTAAAAACTTAGAAGCCGGAGGGCATCAAGCTTTTGTGAATACTTTGATTCTGTCGAGAGACAATGCTCATTTAACTCCGATGGTGCGAGTCAATCCTCTATTTGTCGATCGCCGTCGCCAGCAAAAAGTCGAAGTCTGCGAACTGTTGCAAGACTTTTTTTATGGTGATTGCCAGACTTTCAAGACCAAACGCCAAGAAATTATTGATATGGGCGATGCTCAACTGTTGGAATTTGTGCAGCAAGTGGAGGAAGTTTTGGGGTTGACACCCCGCGAGATGAAAGTTATGGAGGTGATTGATGAAGATTAGAATTCCAGTGAAAAATACCAGCGGATTTAAAGGCACTGCAGAAACATTAGGGCTGGACACTTCTGAAGTAGTTGCTTTCCATCTTGATAAACACGGTGACTTGCATTTGTGGTATCGGGGAACTCCTGATTCTGTAGTGATTACAGAAAAAGAAATCGGCGCTGAATATTTTACAGATTTGTTAACGCTGATTTGTAGCGACTTTCAGCATATCGATGACGTGAAACTTCCAGTTCCCTTATACTCAATCTCAATTAACCATTGAAATGCCCTGCGGTGCGCGAAACACCCAGGGCTGACCGTTCCCACACTAACACCGCAGAAAGTAGAGACGATATGACTAATATATCAACAATTGCGCGCATCAGTGCGCCCTTACTTACCGATCATCCAGAAGAATTTGATCCTGTAGAGCTTTTGTGGATGGTGCAGACTCACGGCTGGACGCCTCAACAATTTGCTACTGTTTTCGGTTGTGAGCTAGACACTGTTTATAAGTGGAGTTATACCCGCAAGTGTTCCCGGCTGGCTCGAATTCGGGCGGCCACACTTAAAAAGCAGTGGGGCTTTTAGCTCCATCTCAAAATTAGGATTTTATCCAATTACCCCTCCTAGCGAGGGGTTTATTGTTGGTGTTAATCGGGTGCGGAATCGCTGAGGATAGCACCGCACCCGCTATCTAGTCCGCATCTATTTAGCAACGGAGGCACGAACTAAAAATGTGAAATCGGCTAACTGCGAACATTTCAGAACAAAGTCAGAGGTGCTGACAGAATTGGGAATTTGTGAAACAACTTTACGGAATTACAGAAAATTACTCACCGATTCCGCACCCGAAGAGTTTCATCACCAGAAACACGAGAAAATCTACACCCCTGAAAGTTTCGCCGCACTAGAAAGAGTTGCCCAACTTTTTCGCCGGGGCCTGAGTAAACAACAAGTCAAAAACACCCTCATCAAAGAAGGAGTCTAAAAATGCACACAACTGAAAAACTTGCCAACGATTTAACCGTCACCCCTGGACGCATCAACAGTATTTCTAAAGCGCTGTACAAACAAGAAAAGTCGAGTTTCACCCCAGAAGAAATTCAAGAAGTTGCCGGAGTAGTTGCGTACATGAAAGACCGACAAGAGCGGTCGATCGCCAAAGCCGCCACCGCATACCGGGAAGGAGTTGTTAGCCAAATTCGAGCCAACCCCCGTGAACACGCCTCGCAAAATGCGATCGCCACCACTGGCAAGGAATTGGGGAATGTCAGTATCGCTCAAGAAGATTTGGCGATCGCCCGTACCCGCGCTATCCGTCGTGCTGTGGGAATTCGAGAAGCTGAGTACGACATTCTCGCTCAACTTTTAGACGGCGGTTTCTCCACTGCCGATTTACCTGATGAAGTAGCCGAAATTTTAGAAGCTTCGGTAAGTCGCGTTTATGATGCTGGCTTGGGAAAATTCGATGCAGTCGGCGGTTACTTGCCGGCACTCGCAGCCGGAACCGGCAATATGCCGATGCTGGCAGCTTCCGAGAATTACGCCGCTTAAATTTGTCCGATCGGCTGCTGATACTTCTTTGGTTATCAGCAGCCACCACCCAAAACTCTGAGGAAACCCAAATGCTCAATTTTTTAAAAGTGCTGTGGCAGTCACTCCAACAACCGATCGCCAGTAATATTCCGGTTTATCTGCTAGTGGGGATTTGTTAGATGCAACAAGAAAAATGTCAGCACCCGATTTACAGTGTCGAAGCGCCAGGCCCGATTCTTTTTACTACTCGACCGCAGCAGCAGCCGACCGCACAAAAAACCTCGCTAGTTTTTGGGGGTGGATTGATTTTATTAGTTGGCTTAGGTGGCGGAATTGCGATCGGCAATCATTTTGCAGAGCGGCGAGTTGTCGAGGCTCAGGACGCTCTGAGGCTGGAGCAGTTACAAAGAGCGGCGACTACAAAGCAGATTGAGGATTTTTGCAAAGAAAGTTTGGGAGGTAGATAAATGTTTTGGGGAAAACCGCAGCAACATACTCGCGAAGTTCACATCAACAGCAGCCGAAAACCGACTCAAGTAATCACACTTACATCTGATACTCCAATTTGTCCGATCGACGCTCTCCGGTATGTTGATGAAAATTTTTCTGTTTCGCGAGAGCCAGGGGAGGTTGTTGAACTCAAGACATTTTTAGGAGATGGTAATGGCAGATGATGATTTTTTTGCAAATATGCTGGCTGGTGACGCTCAAAAATCTTTCGATGCTGAGTTAAATGTCGGCACCTCCAACGGTGATCAGCTTTTATCAAAACTCGGAGTTCCCACAGGTCGCCTAACTGATGCCAGTGTGGCTGCTTTTGAAAAAACTACGGAAAACGAGGTTGCCCAACTTGTTCTACAGCGCAAACTTACGGCAGCGGCAAAAACTTACACAAACGCGATCGCCAAAATTGCAGAGGAAGAAAACAAGCGGCGCGAGCAGGGGATTTTAACCCAGCAAAAACTTAACGAATTAAAAGCTGAAGCGGCAAAAGCTTGGGCGAAATACCAGTCTGCAACCCAAGTCTTGATGGTGCAGACTAAAAACGACGTTAATTTAATTGGCTTTAAAACTGCCAAAGAAATCAACTATCAAAATCAAATCCACTTGTTAGCTCAAGAAAAAGAGACTGCTAGGTATGAAAGCAGGTTCCAGCAAGCGGAAGCCCGACACCAAAGTTTTTTAATCAGCTTGAGGGAAAGCATTGCTGCGTCGATCGCCAAATTTAGGGGAAATTCGCAGTTACCGCAAGGTCAAACTCCAAAAGTTTTTGGAATTTTCGAGGGGAAGAAGGAGAGAGCATGAATCTCAAAATTTTAATTTTTCTGGGCTGGCTAGTGACGGGATGGAGTTTCGCACTTTTGCTAGCCCTTTTTATTAAATATTCGCCGGCACTGCAACTGGGTACATTGATTGCGCTTTTGGGCTTTGGAGCGATCGCCCTAGTGCTCGCGTGGTTCGCTCCGAGTACCCGGCCGTGGGTTTCTTTAATTGCTGTAATTGGATCTTTGGGAGGATTGGTATGGCTGCTTTAAATACTAGAGGCGATCGGCTGCTGTGGGGAGTAGCAAATTTAGCAATTGGCGCTTTGGCTATTCCCTTCTGTTACGGGCTTTCGAGTAAAGATTTTACCTCTTTCAAGTTTTTGAGTGCGACTTTGGGGCTGGGAGCCGGTTTGAATTCTGTGCGGTTATTTCACGAACATGAGCAAGGTGCTGGAGTGCGATCGGCGTGGCGAGCATCGGCAGAAATGGTAAGCGGTGCGTGGATTGAAGAAATCGCTAGCGCCAATTTGCCTCCTAGTTTTCAGGCTCCAGTTTACCGACAAGAATATGCAGGGGTGGAGAAGCAACCAGTTCCACAATTTCAATTCGCAGCATCGCCACAATCTGAAGATTTACCCGAACGCGGTGACGGTCGCACAATTTACGGAAAAATGCCGGGGTTAAGTTGGTATTCTTCAGTTTTGGCTTACGGGATACCGGGTGCTGGCAAAACTACTTTTATCGAAGAAGAAGTTAGAAAAAGATTGGCGGCAGGGCATAAAGTAATAGTTCTAGATCCTCACGCCGCATACGGTCAATGGGAGGGGTGCGAAGTTATTGGAGCCGGGATGGACTACGAAGCCATCGACGCAAAAATGGTTTGGTTTGAGCAAGAAAATAAACGGCGTTATAAAATCCGTCAAACTCAATCAAATCCAAAATTTCAACCTTTAACAATGGTTGCCGAAGAATTTACAAATTGGGCGACGCGTTGCAAGTTTAGCGGCGAACACTTTAGAACTGTAAATTCCGATATCCGCAAAGTTGAGTGCTACTCAATAATCGTCACTCATACGCGCACTCTAGCGGGTTTGGGTGATGCTAAAGGGATGGCATCACTTAGGGATGAGTCTATGCTCGAAGTGGAAATACTAGGAAATTACGATCCAGTAACTGAGAGAGCAACACCGAGGTTTGAGGCTTTAGTTAAAATGCCCGGCCAGGCGTTGAGCGATCGGACTTTAGTTAAGATTGAGCGCCATTCCGGGAAGCTTCCACACCAGCCGCCAGAGCCTTCGGGCAAGCTACCGGGAAGCTATCAGGAAGCTTCACCACCAAAACCCGAAAATCTTGGAACCCTTGACGGAATGCGGGTTGCAGGATTGGAAGCTATTTTGAGCGAGATCCTGAAGTCCGGCGGTAATGCCACGGTTTACGGCAGTAATTGGGGGCTGAACGATCAGCAGAAATTTGAATTAGCCAAGTTAGTTATTGAGTGCGAGCAAGGAATCGAAAAACGTATTTTGTATCTGTGGGGTGCAAAGTCTGGAGGTCGCACTAACCATGAAAAATATAGACTTGCTCGTGAGTGGCTGGATCGCCTAATTGCACAAATAAATCAGTCGGGAAGTGATACAATCTAATTGCGTACAGTTAATCTACCAAATAGTAAAGCAGCTATCAGTCGCTTCCGATAGCTGCTTTTTTTGTGGATAATCAAATTACCAAGACGATTCAATTGAATCGATTTGCTCTTGACTTACCACTGGTTCGGGAGGAATAATTATATTTTCTTCCCCCCACTCTTCAATCAATTTGTTCAAAGCTTCTTCCTCTGAAGAAGCTTCAACAATTACAGACTTTAGCCCTAAGCGATTTACATCTGCTACAAACTTATTTTCAGTATTCATTGTTCACTTCACTTCTAGATAGACTTTGGTTAGTTTTTCTTGTGTCCAAAAATAACGTTTTTTGGACGGGTCTTGTTGGACTTCTTCTGCCGAATAAGGCACAAGTCCGGATGCCTTTATCCATTCAGATTCCGGGCTAGCCCGGAACCATACGCAATCCTGCCAATGGGCATTGTTTATGGCTTCAATGGCAGATGCGCCATTGAATCTAAAGGTTCTGGCATCCCCACTCCCCCAATTTTTTCCTTTCATAGCTTGAGGGTTTGAAGCATTTCCAATCGCTTCTTTTAAGTCTTTCAATTTCATAACTTCCTCCTAATTGCCCATACAATCTAGGGCATCCCTAATAGGGATTTAATAGAGCGGGGCGCTACTCCCGCTAATGCTTTCAAATTCAACAAGGAATTTTTACGGCTTCAGCCCAACCATATTTTTCTGCTTCCCGCTTAATATCAGAAGCTTCTCTCCAATCGTATTTTTTGAAATTAACAGTTTGCCGTCGGTTTTTTTTTCCACCTTGGCGCACCAAGGGATTGATGGGAATTGCAACCGCCCAACCTTCTTTATCGACAATCACATCATTAGGATGATGTGTAATTGTTTCTGTTGGCGGAGATGTGGAGAAATCCACCGTACCAGTAACGCACGACAAGTGACCTGCTTCTGCAACTTTTACAATTCCGTTTTTGAATATAAACATTGTATTGTTTGCCATCCTCAGTACCGGGGTTACAACCACCCGGTAGACGCCCCGAAGGGCGTTTCGGCGTTGTTACTAAACTTGTAGGTTCAACCTCTCTACGAGCTGACTAGCTAATATTTTTTGCAAATTCTAAAAACGCATCCTCAAGAATGCTAGCCTGTGATCGCCCGCAAGCAGCAGACAAAATTTCCAATCTTTTAACTACATCCACACTCAAGCGAAAAGTTTTGGAAACTTTGGGGAGATCGCCAATTTGGGCATTGCTACCCTTGCGCCGTACAAACCAACGAACACCCTGGGGTAAATTGACCCCATCAACACACAAGCAAACCTCGACTTCTTCAGAATTTGTTCTTTCTCCGTAGGTTTCAATCCCTTTTTCATCAACGGGGAAAATTTTGATTAAACACTCTTCACCATTATTGTCTGGGAAAGTCGGGAAACCCGGCGGGACTTCCCCTTCTTCGGTTTGGGCGAAAAACTTGCGCTCAAACGAATCTTGAATCACTTTAATGATCGCAACTTTTAACATTATCGGCACCCCCATTCTTTTCGATTGTCGATCCAGTAACGGCAATCTGGGTTTTTCACCAGACTGACCGCTTCAGCAAAGGACATTTCTCCTCTGGCAACTGCAGGAGCGAGCCAGTTTTCGATTGCAAAGCCCCGAATGCTGCGGGCCCAGGATTTTTGCTTTTCGCTGCCCTTCAGCGGGCTGTCGCAGTAGGCATCTAGCGACTCCCACTGCGATTTCACTTCATCTTGAAACGCATCAGCCACGGCATCTGCTGCTTTTTCCGCAGCTTCATTTTCAGCCTGACGCTCGCAAATAATTTGCTTTATAAAATCGTGGTGCTTTTCAGCAAACCGACGCTCAATTTCTGAAAATCCTAAGTAATCATTTGCGACTTGCAGCACAAATAGCGCTGCTTTTTTTGCGGTAGCCGAATCATTGCCCGCTCCTAAAAAACGGGAAACCAGCATTTCATAATGGCTCATTGTTGCTACTTCTTTTTTGCTAACAAACCGCGCCCTATTTTGCGACACACTACAAATAGCACGGTTGCCCATTCCTCAACCCGCACGATGGCGGATTCCGTAATATTTAAGTGGTTGGCTATTTGCAAGGTCGCTATCATGGGCTGGTTTTGAACTCTATATTCCTATAGTACATACAATCAAGTCTATTGTCAATACATTAGATAAAATATTTTGAGAAATTAAACCAGCACAGCCAATCAAGAGCGATCGCCTTTCCGTGCTCAGTAACTGTCCGCTCAATCTTCACCATTTCTTGTCCAAGTGCCACCATCAGTTCTAGGGGAGTTGTTGGCTCAGTCGGTTCTGCTACTTTTTCCGCTACATCATGGTGATTTTATCTGTGTTGGCAGCTAGGTTCATAATGAACCTAGCTTCACTCAAAGCTTTGCCTCGCAACACTTTGACACCATCGGAGTCTAGTTCGTCTCGGTGACGCTTAAAAACTGTTCTCACTGTTTCCGCTGGCACTTCGTAATATTCAGCCATTTGTTCGGTAGTCGCTGCACCGGTTCCTTGCCAGAGGGCAAAGACTAATGCTTTAGCTTTGCTCAGAGTGTCGGTCGCAGCTTCATGGCTGACTTTTGTTAGCTGACCGTCGCGGGCGGTTTTGGACTCGATCAGGATTTCTGGTGTGCTCATTTTGTTGGCTCCTATTTTTTGCTGAGAAATTTTGCTAGTTCTGAAACTTCCCCGGCTTTCTGCCAGTCAGCTTCGCCCCGTCTCACTTTTGTGCGATCTGTGATTTTCTGAACTTCCCACAGTTGCAGTGCGGTGTACGGCCCTTCGGCTTTACCTGATCGGAAAACGTACCAGTCGGCAACTTCGGGAACCGCTTGTTTCACGGGTTTTATTCGTGGCTGCACTGGGGTTGGAGCTTGTGTGACAGGTTTCTGATTTGCCTTTACCAACCACGCACTTAAGAACCCAAACCCACCAAGGACTCCGCCTCCCACTCCGAACATCAATACAGGAGAAGTCGGCCGGTATGGCTCCGGTACTGGCGGAGGCGTAGGAACTGCTGGAGATGATGGGGTTACAGGTGATGGAGTCGGGTATGTGTTACGCGGATAATAGCGATCGCCCCGGTTCCTTTTTCCCTTCTTCGCTGCTTCAGTTGGGGTAGCAATTATTGTTGTCGCAAAAGTTCCGCTCAACAGTATCAGCAGTGATCGGCGCGACAGTTTAGTAGAATGGTTCATGTTCTGAAAAAAGATGGTGATAGGGGTATCACTATTTTCTCAGAACGCCACACCATCAATAACATTTTCAGCCCGTCAAATTTTTGAGTTTGGCGGGCTGAACGTTTTTGTCCTTTGCGCCGGTCTGCTTCGCAGACTAATGTACTGTTGTCAACGGTATTTTAATTAGGGTAGTATGTCAAGTAGCAACAGTAAAAACCTCATCACCATGATCGACGTTGAATATATAGATAGAGTTAGGTGGGATTCCGAGTTGGGCGATCGCTTAAAAAACTTACGGGGTAAAACTTCTCGGCGCAAGTTGGCTGACCGAACAACTGAGTTGGGGCGACGTGTTCCCCAGCAGTACATTCAGCAACTTGAAAAACCAAATTTGTCTATAAATCGCCTCAAAAGCAATCACCTAACCGTTTCCCTGGAAGTCATTCGAGTTTTGGCCGATGCCTTGGATGTTGAACTTACCGACATTTTTACGAAGTCAGCAATCATATCCCAATAAAATATTTACTGCTACCCCTTGACAGTTTACTGTTGCCAACAGTAGATTAAGAGGACAGACAGCAAAAACCCGCCGCTGATTACTAGCCCGCGACGGGTTCCGCTCTCACCGTAAGCAATTACGGCAAGTCCCACAAATTACCTGTGAGGTATCCATATTATGCCATCAGCAGGCTTACTCAGCCGCCGCCAGTTTTTGATTTCGATGTTTGCACCAGCGATCGCAAAACCCGCCACCAAATCCGAGCAACCGCTACCAGGAGCCCACAAACCAGAATTCTGGTTTGGTGAAAAAGTCGAGTTTTGCTGGATCGATGAAACTAGCGGCAAGCATCACACAGAGAGCGGGGAAATAGTCGGCGCTAACTGGAACCATCCAGAGGTCCAGTGGGAGTATCAAATTACTTGGCACAGTTCCACAGCTTACCCCGCCAGCGAATACCCGATTTTTGACGGCAACTTAGTTACAGCAGATGTTCTTTCGAGGGTAAAAACGCACCAATGAATAAAAAAGAACTGATTGAAGCTATCGCAAAAAAAAGAGGGATGACTCCTGAAGCGGTTGCTTACGATTTAAATCTTGCCTACGACGAAATTTTTGCCGCCATCATCCAGGCAGTAGCCGAGGGCAAAGTTGTAGAAATTCCTGGTTTTGGTCGCTTCCACCGTACCGAGCGTTCTTTTTGTCGCACTCGCGCACCTTTTAGTAGAAAAATCCCAAGTTTTAGTCCAGATTTGGCTTTTAAAGATGCAGTTTCAGAGGGGGCTAAAAATAAATGATCGTTGAATTGCACCACAATGACGGCAAGAGCGAATTTCCTGAAATTTGCTGCACCGAACTGACAGCGCCCAGCGTGATTTTCGATCGCGACACGGGCAAATTTTTCTTCAAAACTCCGTGCGACCCTCGAATTTGTACGACCGTGGCTAAATACCTTCTTTACCGGGAATGCCGGGGAGAGGTCTTGAACAGCATCAAAGTCGTGCGACCTTTAGACTCGGAGGACGTAGCATGACTTATAACATCACTCCGAATACCAAAGCTCAGCCACAAAGTTCTGATATGAGTCCGATGGAATTAGCTTTGCTCGGTGGAGATTTGAGCAAACTTTCCGAAAAAGACCGCGCTGCTTACTACAGCAAAGTTTGTGAATCAGTCGGCCTCAACCCGCTGACGTGGCCTTTCGAGTACATCAAGCTCGATGGCAAGCTCAAACTTTACGCCAAAAAAGACTGTGCCGATCAGCTTCGCAATTTGCGGGGAGTTTCCATCAGCAAAGCCGAAACTCGAATCGAAAACGGTATCGCCATTGTAGAAGTTACTGCCACAACAAAAGATGGTCGATCTGACTGCGACATGGGCTGCGTACCCATTGCCGGCTTAAGTGGTAACGCTCTAGGCAATGCCTTGATGAAAGCTGTTACCAAAGCTAAGCGCCGAGTCACCCTCAGTATTTGTGGCCTTGGCTGGCTGGACGAAACAGAAGTGGAGGCGATCGAGCCAGTGCGACCACAAGAAAAAGTTTTGCCATCAGCGCCGATCGCACCCAAGCAATTAAAATCTGTTGCACCAGTTTCCAAACTTTTGCCAACCACTAACCCCGCTGCGAGTTCCGCAGTTGCAGATACTTTGCACCGGCTCAAATGGACTGACTTCCAAATCCAGAATTGCTTAACTGCAAATTTTGGCAAAGTGCATCCAACCGAATTGACAAACGAGGAATTGCTCGACTTTCTGGATTACTTAGCAGTGTTTGAGCAAACTTCGGCAGAAGTGCGCCGGCTCCACTGGACGCCAGAGCAAGGCAAGGAAGTTTTAAAGTTTCAATTCGGACTTGAAACTCGCAACAGTCTCACTTTTGAGCAACTGAAAAAATTTTTGGAATTGCTCAAGCGTCAACCTGCAAACCCTGCTTAATTATTCACAGTTCCCAGGCAACCCCTGGGAACTACTCACCACCACACTACAAAAGATATGTGCATTCAAACTCGCATCAGCAAAATTCTCGCAGAAAAAGCAGCCCTGGATGCTCAAATGCAAAAATTGGAGCTACTGGCAGAAAAGACGGCTCCTATCAAAAACCTGCTGACCGAACTGCTTGAAGATTATGCAGCGGAAGCGCCAGAAGATTTGGCGGCGCTTTGGGGGGAGATTTTGGCGATCGGTGGCAAGTTTAATTTGTCGGTACAGCCGTTGGCTGCCGACGAGTTGCGGCAGTGGGAAGCCGATCGGGCAGCCCTCGAACAACTGCGATTGGATTTTGCAAAGTATCAAGCAGACTTCAAAGATTCATTTTGGGCTGAGGTTGAAGCAGCAAAAGTCGAGATATTAACCGGTGCTGAGTACGACGCAGCAGTAGAGGAAGAACTGGCGCTCGATGATGACAGGAAAGATATTCCTGCTCTAACTTTGTGGCAGCCTTGGGCAAGTCTCATCCAACAAGAGATTAAGCGTATCGAAACTCGTTCCTGGTCAACCAATTACAGAGGGCCGATCGCAATTCACGCAGCCAAAAAGCCTGTCAATATTTCTGACTACCCCGGCCTTTTTGAGTTGCTGCCAGACAACTGCGAAATCCCTTTAGGTGCGGTTGTGGCGATCGCAAATCTGGTGGACTGCGTGGAAATGACCCCAGAATTTATTGCACAGCAATCTGAGACAGAGTTGATGTGCGGCGACTGGCTGCCAGGGCGGTTTGCTTGGGTACTCGAAATTATTCGCCCCGTGGTTCCAGCAATTGCAGCAACAGGCGGTCAAAAGTTGTGGAATTGGTCGGGAACGTCGATTGCCGCAGAGCTGGAGTATTTGGAAAAATTTAAGGCTACACCCGAACCTGAATATGAGCTGGAAGAATCAGCACAGCGGATTTTCCAAGCGCGAAGCTGCTGCCGTTGATGCAGTGCGCCGACAACTGAAAGCCGAAAAACCTGAGTAGCAAATTGTGATTCCCGGCTGTTACACCGGGAATTTTTAATCAATCAAATCATCATTCTTTGAGGGGTACAGACATGGAATTAAAATTATCTCAATACCAATCCGGTATTTTGCAAGCAATCCAGCAGCGCTGTGAAGTGCCAGCGGGTAAACCGATTAAAGGGTTGCTGATCGAAGCACTCGCCGGAACTGGTAAAAGCTTCACGCTAGTTGAAATTTGCTCATTGCTGCGCGACTTGGGAGTGAAACCCGAACAAGCTCGGCTGGTAGTCTTTGGGCGCAAGAATAAAGAGGATTTAGCAACTAAGTTAGGAGTAAGAGTTGGGAGATTATGGAAAAACTCAGTCAGCACTCTGCACAGTTTGAGCTACCAAATTTTGCGAGAAGCGCTCAACACTGATCACAAAACATTCAAGTTACAAAATTGGAAGTATGAGGATATCGCCGCCAATCTCGGATTTATTCGCCGTACTGAGTATGTGGGTAAAAATCGCCAGTACATACCAGGCAATTTATTCTCGAATTCTCCTGAAGATAAAATCAGAGAATTAGAGCGTGAATTCTTGCAATTGCTGGAATTGTTGCGGTTATACTGTTTTCCTCCCTACCTAGACAGCATTGCTGAGTTGGTGGAACTCCACAACCTTGATATTCCAGTCAACTACGATGTAGCTACAGCGGCAACACAATGCTTAAAAGTTGGGCTGCACGATGCAATTACTAACTTTGTAATTGACTGCACAGATATGTCATGGGTGTTATGGATGCACCGCGACAAGTGCAAGGGTACGCTGGAAAAGTGGCGATCGCAATTTCGGATGATTGCAGTGGACGAATGTCAGGACACAGACGTGCTCCAATTAAACATTCTGTCGCTGCTGGTAGATCCAGCCAAGAATTTCCTGGTTGCTGTCGGTGACAAACACCAAGCAGTCTATTCTTTCCGAGGTTGCGTCTCGGATGGGGTCGAGAAATTTACTGAGCTTTTCAACTGTGAAACTTTGCAGTTGCCTGTAAACTACCGCTGCGGGCGATCACATCTGGAACTCGTGCGGAAGATTTTTCCCCACATTCCGATCGAACCGCATCCCGGTGCAGGGGAAGGGGAAATTAAAATTTTGAAACACGATGAGTTTTTATCCCTATTTCAGGATGAATCCAAATCTTACATTGGTGTTTGCAGGAAAAACGCCCCGCTCCTGATTTATGCAATCAAGCTACTGGCTGCGGGGAAGCCAGCAAAAATCAAAGATAAAAGTTTAGGCAAACGGGTACTGGATGAAGTCAGTCACGTTATTACTAAATCCAAGCTTCCTTACGAAGTGGAAACTTTTCCGCAAGCTTTGGCGAGCTACGAAACAAGAGAACGTGATCGACTCCTGAAATACAAAGACAGCGAGGCTCGAATTTCACTTTTAACCGATATGTTGGCTGCTGTGCTGGCATTGTTCGAGGCTTATCAACCATCAGACCTCGGAGAGTGGACGCTGGTAGTCGATAAAATTTTTGATGAATCGGACGGCAAGCGCTGCATCAATTTGTACAGCATCCACTCTGGCAAAGGTGGCGAAGGGGACGTGGCATTTATTCTTGAGCCGGAACTGATGCCTTTTTCTCACAAAGGCCAGACGCCAGAAGAAAAAGAGCAAGAAAATAATTTGCTCTATGTGGCGCTGACCAGGCCCAAAGAAGTTTTAGCGCTGGTGTTGGCGGAAGATAAAAGTCCTGGTGATATTTCTTGGTTGCCCAAGGAGTATATCAAAAATGCAGGAAGTGAGCCCTTAGCTTCTATTCTCCCCCCTGGTCAAGAGGACGGCAAAGAAGTTGTTACCCAAGAAGAACTGCTGGAACTTTTGGGAAAAATCCAAAATCTACCCCGCCCAAAACAGCGGACAATTTTTCGGGAGCTAGTCGATCGCCTGGGGAAAGAGTCGATTTTTGACCTGCTCCAGTAAGGTAAACGGGTACGCATCTGGTATGCTGTTTTGTGACCCTTCTACACTCTTTGTCTGGTTAGTTGTCGCATCCTTTTTTTGGTAATGCTTGTAGTTTATGGAGAATAGCGGGCTCGAACCGCTGACCCCTACAATGCCATTGTAGTGCTCTACCAACTGAGCTAATTCCCCTTTCTTTTCGCGCTCTCAATCATGCCTTAACTGACCAATATTTGTCAAGCTTTTTGGGGAAATTAGTTTTGAGCCTTCGGCTGGCAAGGCTTTCGGCTTTTTTTCCACAAAACTCTCCTCGGTTCTGGACAATGGTCAATCCCCTACTATGATTTAGTAAGTGTGTTGGGATATTTCGGTCAAATGGCTCAAACAAGACCCCATGAGGAAGTACACGACTAGCAGGGCCGCGGCTGAGACCGCAACTAGGGTGCCGGCTAGCATTAGTGAGAATTCGCGTTGCGCGATCGCCTCTTGCATTAAGTGCAAAGACCAGGCAACGAGGGCAACGTCAATTATTAAAATAGAAATCAGCATAAGTTACGATTTGTAACAGCTTACCTATTGTAACAAAACTTTTCGCTCAGTGCAGATAAGCTCAGGCGTATTTAACTATTGCTGTAAAACCCGGAGGGAGCAGCGGAAAGCTACTGAGAAAAACTTATAGCTTTTCTTAATAATTACAATATGCAAAGTAAATGAGAGCTAGCTCAGCTTTAGAGGTGGCGTTTTTGACTCTTGAGCCAGCGCTCATGCTTTTTTGAGGGGGTAGGGTGCGATCGAACATTGCCCCGATTCAAAATTGGTAAAATGGGTGTTACACTTGTACTTTTAATTAAAATAAAATGAAAGGCTGTTGAGGATGTAAACTATGTTAACCCAAACTCAAAAACTCTACTCGCCAGAGGAATATTTGACACTAGAGGAAGTGGCCGAGTCCAAAAGTGAATATATTGATGGCGAGATAGTTCCTATGACTGGTGGTACTCCAAATCATAATGATATTGCGGGCAATTTTTATGCTCATTTAAAATTTGCTCTCAGGGGGCAAAACTATAAGGTTTTTATCGGTGACTTGCGGTTGTCGATACCGCGCTATCACCTCTATACTTATCCAGATGTGATGGTGGTTCAAGGCGAACCAGTGCTTTTAGACGATCGCACAGATACAATAATTAATCCTTTGATGATTGTTGAAGTTTTGTCAAAAAGTACGAAAAATTACGATCAAGGGGATAAGTTTGATTATTATCGATCGATTCCTGAGTTTCGAGAATATATTTTAATCGATCAGTATAAATTTTATGTCGAGCAGTTTGTCAAGACTTCGGAAAATAAGTGGCTTTTAAGTGAATACGAATCGGCAGATGCAGTGCTGGCTTTGTCTTCGCTGCCGTTTCAAGTTCAATTGGGCGACATTTATGAAGGGATTAGATTTGAAACGACTGCCGCTAGTTAGGATTTCACAACCGCTTTTTTGCTGTAAAATTAACTCGCTCGCCTTTTCTAATTTATGACAAATCGCTCTAGTCGCGCCCTTTTTCACAGCAAAACTCTCAATACTGCTTTGCGTGCTTTTAGCTTTCCGCAAGATATGGAAGCGCGCCGCCAAAAATTGGGAACGTGGATTGCTGCACTGCAAACGGGTACGTTAGACGAAGTTAAAGAAGTTTCCCTGCACGGCAGTTTTATTAATGATATTTTTCAGGATGTTTTGGGGTATTGCTCGGTAATTCAAGGTGCGGGGAAAGCTTGGGAAATTAACGCGGAACAAACGATATCTGATGGCGGCGGTTCTGCTGATGGGGCGATCGGCTTTTTTACTGCTGCTGACAATCCTAAAGGTAAAGCCGTGTCCCTGCAAGGTAAAGTGATTGCTCCGATCGAACTTAAGGGAGCGAAAAACGATTTAGACCGTCCCGCATCAGGGCGATCGGAATCAGCAGTTGACCAAGGTTGGCGCTACGCTAATTATACACCCGATTGTCGCTGGATTATCGTCTCGAATTATCTAGAATTGCGACTTTATCATACCAATAAAACTCCCGCTTATTACGAACAATTTTTTCTGACAGACTTGGCGGATATTGAAGCTTTTAAGCGGTTTTACTTTCTGCTGTGTCGCCGCAATTTTTTGCCGAAAAATCAAGAGCAAACAGTTTCTGTTATTGACAGACTGTTAAAAGACTCTGACGAAGCTCAACAAGAAATCACCAATAAATTATATCAAGAATACAAAGCAATTAGACTCGCTCTCGTCAAGCATTTTCGCTTTTCTGGGCCCCAGGATATCCCCAACCGCGATCGGGTACTCATCGAAAAAGCTCAAAAAACCTTAGACCGCGTTTTATTCATTGCTTTTTGTGAAGATAAAGGGTTGCTGCCGCGAAACACGCTCAGCAACGCTCACGACCACAAAGACCAATACAATCCTAGATTAATTTGGGAAAATTATCAATCTGTATTTCGCTGGGTTGATGTGGGAAATGATGACCCTCCTGTACCGGGATACAACGGCGGTTTATTTAAATTAGATCCGGTTTTAGACGTACAATTGACAGTGCCAAATCCCTTATGCAGTCTGCTTAAAAATTTGACGCGATTTGATTTTGATACCGAAGTTTCCGTCGATATTTTGGGGCATATTTTCGAGCAGTCTGTTACAGATTTGGAAGAATTAAATGCTGAAACTGCCGGACAGGAATACAATCAGAAAAAAGGCAAGCGGAAAACTCAAGGTGTGTTTTACACGCCAGCTTTTATTACTCAATATATTGTCGAGGTTTCTCTCGGCGGCTATTTGAATCGAAGAGAAGCAGAATTGCGTTCAAGCTTTCAACTTAGCGTTAGCGAAAAAACTGGTTTTCTTCAAGAAACCCACTTTTTGGATACAGATGGGGACTCAGAAACCGGGTTTTTTTACGAAAATACTTCGCACTCACCCGCAGATGCAGTAAAAAACCCGGTTTCTCCGATCGAACCGCGCAATTCCTGTGCTATTAAGTTTTGGAAAGCGTATCGAGACGAAGTGCTGCAAAAAACGCGCGTCATCGATCCGGCGTGCGGTTCGGGAGCTTTTTTGATTGCGGCTTTTGATTATTTGATGCAGCAGTACGAAAGAGTCGATCGCGAATTGAATGCTTTGGGATGTCAGCCAAAAAACGGCAACTCGCTGGAATTTGACAGAAGCATTTTAAGCAACAACCTGTACGGCGTAGATTTGCTGCCGGAATCAGCGGAAATCACCAAACTTTCTCTGTGGTTGAAGACGGCCCAAGCGGGTAAAACGCTGACTTATTTGGATGATAATATTAAAGCGGGAAACTCAATCGTCGCTGACAGTAATGTAGCAGATACAGCGTTTGATTGGCAAGCTGAATTTCCCCAGATTTTTGCTGATGGCGGTTTTGATGTTGTCATTGGCAATCCGCCTTACGTGCGGCAGGAGTTGCTGTCTCCAATTAAACCATACTTGCAAGCAAATTATGAATCATATAACGGCGTAGCAGACCTTTATACTTACTTTTATGAACTCGGATTAAACATTCTCAAACCGGGGGGAGTGCTTTCGTATATTGTCACAAATAAATGGCTGCGATCGGGATATGGCGAACCTCTACGCAAGTTCTTTGCCAGTCAAGGTTTACTAGAGCAAATTATTGATTTTGGACACGCGCCAATTTTTGAGGATGCTGATACTTTTCCTTGTATTGTCGCAGTCAGAAAACCTAACGCTTCTCTATGTATCTCGGAAACTAAAAGCGAGATTGAGCAAGGTAAATCTGAACCTAATTCGTCTGTAATTGTTTGTCCGGTTCCCCGCGAGGAACTGGCTAATATCAACCTTACACAATACGTTCAACAACACGGTTATCAAATTTCGCGCGATCGTTTCACTGCGAATGCTTGGAATCTGGAACCTCCTGCTGTTGATGAGTTGATGCAGAAAATAAAACAAGTGGGAGTTCCACTCAAAGATTTTGCAGGCGTTAAGCCTTTATATGGCATTAAGACAGGATTTAACGAAGCTTTTTTGATTGATGAAGCTACTAAAAATAGTCTGGTTCAAGCAGATCCTAAATCCGCTGAAATTATCAAGCCTTATTTGCGGGGACAAGATATTAAACGCTGGAGTCCAGAGTGGGCTAATCTTTGGATTATTTTGCTGAAATCTAGCAGCGATAGTGTATGGCCGTGGAGTACCGCAAACGATAAAGCAGAGGAAGTATTTGCACAAGCATTTCCATCGGTATATAAGTATATGAAGCCGATGCAAGAAAAACTGTCTAAGCGTTCTGACAAAGGACGTTACTGGTGGGAACTGCGATCGTGTGCCTACTATAACATTTTTCAAGAACCAAAAATTATCACTCAAGATTTGGCTACTTATTCTTGGTTTTGCTTCCTCGATCAAGAGGTATACCCAGTGAATACTTGCTATCTATGGCCAACAGGAAATCTTTATATGCTTGGGTGGCTGTGTTCGCCAATAACTTGGTGGATTTGTCACCACACTTTGCAAAAAGGAATCAATGACACACTGCGAATGTTTAGAGAACAGGTAGAAACCTTACCCATCGCACCGCCTACTGACTCAATTCGTGCCGAAGTCGAATTAATTGTCAGCCGTTTAATTGAAATCTCCAAAACTAATCAAGAAACTCACCGAGATGTCTTGCAATGGCTGGAAATTACTTATTTAATTGATAAAATCGGACAAAAACTCGAAGATTTTTCTGCCCTTTCCTTTGCAGAATTCGTAGCAGAAATCAGAAAGCGAATGCCGAAAACTAAATCCTCCGATCCTCTCGGCGTTGCGGGAATAAAAGCAGTCCGCGAAACTTATAATGAATATGGACCGGCCATTCAATCTCGCAAAGCTGAGGCGTTGAGACTGGAACACCGTTTATCCGACTTAGTTAATCAAGCTTATGGATTGACACCGAAAGAAATAGATTTGATGTGGAAAACAGCACCTCCACGAATGCCGATCGCCCGACAGATTTGATATAATGTTAGAGCGGTTTTTGTCTTCGTCTGGAATGTTAGGATAACAATTTTTGCGGACAAATTATGCAATTTGTGCGGGATTTAAAAGTTATAGTCGTTTTAAATAAGAGTGAGACACTAAACACTACAATAATCACGAATAATCTCATCCAGAGATGTGCCTATAGGTGAATACATTCGGGCTCTCTTTAAAGCACTAAAATCATGCTCAATATCATTGAGATCGGAAGAGTATGTCGGTAAAAACAATAGTTGATGACCTGTTGCTTCCACTAATTCTCCTATCACCCCTTTTATATGAATTGGTGAATTGTCCATAATTAAGACTGAAGAGATTTTTAATGATGGTAATAAATATTTTAATAACCATCCTTCAAATCCTTCTGCATTCAGACTTCCTATAAATACCATTGGTGCAATTAAATCTTTTTCTTTTTTTCTTCTTCCCGCCACCAAATTCTCTTTTATTACCCGCTTTCGGAGTCGCTCCCATAAATTTTTTTCCCTCTTTTTGACCACCCGTAAAGACAAGCCTGAATTTCTTCAAAGCCTGACTCATCAATAAATACAAGACTTTTGCTTCCATATATCAAGATTAACTCTCGCAAGTCTCTCTGGCGGGGTGACAAGCCCGCCGGAAAGTCAGACAGGGCTGATATTTGACCGACTTGTGTTAAAAAAAGATAGGTCA